>JAPKDI010000074.1 GCA_026421105.1 Alphaproteobacteria bacterium
TTGAAGAATGAAGCTGATGCGCAGGCGGCACTTGCGCTCATACAGGCATCCCCTGGCTTTGCGGTCGCAGATGTTGCCGCCAAGGAGACCTCGCGGCACCCGCCGGCACCCTTCACAACCTCCACGTTGCAACAAGAAGCGTCTCGCAAACTTCGGTTTGCCGCGCGGCGAACGATGCAGGTAGCACAGCGCCTCTACGAGGGGATCAATCTGGGCGGCGAAGTGACAGGTTTGATCACCTATATGCGGACGGACGGCGTCCAGATTGCGAACGAAGCCGTTGCCGGATGTCGCCAGGTGATCACGAGCGAGTACGGCCCGCAATATGTGCCCGAGAGCCCGCGCGCATACAAAGCGAAGGCCAAGAACGCCCAAGAGGCGCACGAAGCAATCCGCCCGACTGACCTCAGCCGCCTTCCAAAAGACATGGCGCAGCATCTGTCGCCCGAGCAAGCTCAGCTCTATGAGTTGGTTTGGAAGCGCACGGTTGCCAGCCAAATGGCCAGCGCCCGGCTGGAAAACGCGAGCATCGATATTGCCGCCAACGACAACAACAGTCGTTTTCGTGCCACCGGCCAAATCATCCTGTTCGATGGTTTTCTCAAGCTTTACCAAGAAGGGCGCGATGACGTTTCCAGCGACGACGACAGCGATGACGCTCGCGCGCTGCCGAAAGTCGCGGTAAAAGACCCGCTCGGCCACGGCGCCGTGAACCCAGCACAGCACTTCACCGACCCCCCGCCACGGTATACCGAAGCAACGTTGGTAAAGCGGCTGGAAGAACTTGGGATTGGGCGCCCCTCGACCTACGCGTCAATTCTGTCCGTCCTGCAAGATCGCAACTATGTGCGGCTTGAAAAATCTCGATTCTTCGCCGATGACCGGGGGCAGTTAGTCACGGCTTTCCTCGTTAGCTTTTTCGAACGTTACGTTCAGTACGACTTCACCGCGGATCTTGAAAACCAGCTCGACGAGGTTTCCGCCGGACAGGTCAATTGGAAGAAGGTCCTCGAAGCCTTCTGGGGCGACTTCACCATCGCCGTCGACGGCACCAAAGAGCTCCGGATCCGTGAAGTGCTCGACTCGCTCAACGAAATTCTGGCCGATCACGTTTTTCATCCGCCTGAAGACGGTGGTGATCCGCGCAAGTGCCAGGCATGCAACGAAGGCAGCCTTAGCATCAAGGTCGGCAAATTCGGCGCCTTCGTGGGCTGCTCCAACTACCCGGAGTGCAAGTTCACTCGTGCCCTTGGCGAGTCTGGTGATGATAGCAATGGATCAGTTGGACCGCGTGAGCTGGGGTTGGACCCCACCACCGAGGAACCGATCACGGTGCGTAAGGGCCCCTATGGCTTCTACATTCAACGCGGCGAAGCGGAAGGCGACAACAAGCCCAAGCGGGTTACTATTCCAAAAGGCTCAGACCCGCACGAAATCGAACTTGAGGCCGCGGCGCGTTTCTTGTCGCTGCCGCGTGAAGTTGGCAAACATCCGGAATCTGGCAAGAAAATCAGCGCTGGCATCGGGCGATTTGGCCCGTTCATTCGGCACGACGGCGAATACCGGTCGCTTAGCGACGACGAGGATGTTCTCACCGTCGGCCTCAACCGAGCTGTTTCCCTTCTTGCTGAACCAAAGCAGCGCCGAGGGCCGAAAGTCCTCAAATCGTTGGGCGAACACCCTGACGATTCCAAAGCGGTCGCCGTTCTCGACGGCCGCTACGGTCCGTACGTCAATCACGGCAAGACCAATGCGACGCTGCCCGGCGGCACTGAACCCGATGCGGTGACACTCGACGTCGCACTCGCTCTCCTTGCGGAACGCGAGAAGAAAGCAGGTACCGCCAAGAAAACTAAAAAGGTGACAAAGCCAAAGGTGAAGAAAGCCAAGGCAAAGAAATCGAAAGCCAAAAAGGCCAAGGCAAAATCTCCATCCAAAAACAAAGCGAAAAAGGCAAAGGCCGCCAAACCCGCTAGCGGCGAGGCGCCAAGCACCGAGCCAACGCCCTCGGCTGACGACTAGCCGACATGGCCCGCAACGGGCGTAAGACACCCTTCCCAACATCGGAAGAAGTCCTCCGCTATATCCAGGACAATCCGGATCAAGCGAGCAAGCGCGAGGTTGCGCGAGCTTTTGGCATCAAAGGCGATGACCGCAAAGAACTGAAGAGCATTATTCGCGGACTGATCAACGACGGTGCGCTTGAGCGACGCCGTGGAAAACGGATCAGCGACCCGAACAAACTTCCCAACGTCACGCCCCTCGAAGTCAGCGATATAGATGTCGATGGCGAACTCTGGTGTCGGCCCGTCCAATGGGACGGCGATAAAGAGCCGCCGCAGATTTTGTTGATCCCAGATCGCCGCAGAGCGGGAGTACCCGCGTTAGGGGTCGGCGACCGAGTTCTCGCGCGTATCAATGAGAAGGAAGAAAACAGCTACGAAGCGCGAGTGATCCGAGTGATCGGGCGCGGACCCGATCGCGTGGTCGGGGTCTTCGATCTCGTAGACGGCCAAGGCCGTATCCACCCTGCGGACCGGACCGGTCGCGACCTCTGGGTCGCCGGACCTGATAGCGGGGGAGCTGAACCGGGCGATTTAGTGCAAGCAGAGCTCTTACCTGCGCGCCGGCTTGGCCTCCAACAGGGTCGGGTTGTCGAACGCATCGGTAGTAAGAACGATGCGCGTGCTTTGAGTTTGATCTCTATTCATACTCATGATTTGCCAACCCGGTTTAGGCCCGACGCGGTGGAGGCTGCTGAGCGGGCGACCGTGCCCAGTCTTGGCAAACGAACCGATTTACGTGATGTCCCGTTGGTCACAATCGATCCCGAAGACGCGCGCGACTTCGATGACGCCATATGGGCCGAACCTGACCCTGACCCGAGCAACCCCGACGGCTGGCACCTATTGATCGCTATTGCGGACGTTGCACACTACGTGCGGAGCGGGACGGCGCTAGATGCCGACGCCTCAAAGCGCGGCAATTCGGCCTATTTCCCGGACCGAGTTGTGCCCATGCTGCCTGACGCGCTCTCCGGCGGCGTGTGCTCACTTCGGCCCGACGAGGAACGCGCCTGTATGGCGGTCGAGGTGTGGATCGATCGCAATGGCAAAAAACGCTGGCACCGTTTTATCCGCGGCCTGATGCGGTCTGCCAGGCGATTCACATACGCCGAGGCGCAAAATCTTTTCGAGTCCGGCCCGGCTGACAATTCTGAAGTGGCTGCACTCATCATGCCGCTCTACCGCGCGCATGATGCGCTAATGGAAGCTCGGGCAGACCGCGCGCCGCTCGCGCTGAACTTGCCCGAGCGTGTTGTGCGACTTGCGCCCGAAGGAGACATCGTTTCGGTCGAACCGCGCGTCCCTCTGCGAAGTCATCAGCTCGTCGAAGATTTCATGATTCTAGCCAATGTCTGCGCTGCAGAGACATTGGAAGAAAAACACCTGCCATGTATGTACCGAGTACACGATGAGCCAAATCGAGAAAAACTTGCAGCGCTCCGCGACTTCCTGAAGACGATGGACTTGAGTATTGCGGCGGGCCAGGTGCTCAAACCTAAAGCGTTTAATGCGATCCTTGCTAAGGCGGCAGGGGCGCCTGCGGAACACCTGATCCACCAAGTTGTGCTTCGCAGCCAATCGCAAGCTGTTTACAGCCCGGACAATATCGGCCACTTCGGCCTTGCCCTTGCGCGCTATGCGCATTTCACCTCGCCGATTCGTCGGTATGCCGATCTTTTGGTTCACCGCAGCCTGATTACCGCCTGCAACCTCGGTAACGATGGGCTCTCAAAGACCGACGAGACCGACTGGCGCCAAGTTGGCGAGCAGATATCGCGGGCTGAGCGGCGCGCCATGGTAGCGGAGCGCGATGCCGTGGATCGCTTTACCGCGCTCTACCTCAGCAGCAAGGTTGGCGCGCTGTTTAACGGCCGCGTGAGCGGCGTTTCGCGCTTCGGGCTCTTTGTTGCTCTCGACGAAAGTGGCGCGGACGGTCTGGTCCCCATTCGCTCACTAGGCGCCGAGTTCTTCCAGCACGACGAGACCAAGCACGCCTTGGTAGGGGAGAAAAGCGGCGAGACGTGGCGCCTCGGCGATGTTGTGAAGGTCAAGCTGCTTGAGGCTGACCCCATAGGCGGGCGCCTGCGTCTCGAGGTAGTGAGCGACGCCCCCGCCCAAAGCCAGCCCGCCAGACGTCGCGGGCGACCCGCCTCATCTGGCCGCAGAGGCTCAAGGCGTCGATAGCCTGTTCGTGTTCTCCGAGGTCACTTTCTCAGGTAGAACAATACAATGACCGATACAAATCCGAAGGCGCGTTATCCGCGCGATGCCTCGAGCCTAATCCTGGTACGCCAAGCCGAGAGCCGCCCAGAAATTCTGATGGGCCGGCGCCCACAACGCCAAGCGTTTATGCCAGACGTTTATGTCTTCCCTGGTGGGGCGGTAGACCCGCGAGACGGATATGCAGAAAGCGCTAGTGATTTTCACCCTGCCGTTGAGCGAGCGCTGACGCGACATTGCACGATCCACCGTGCCCGGGCCCTCGGCCTTGCCGCCATTCGTGAAACGTATGAAGAGACCGGCCTATTTTTTGGCGTTACCGACCAGACATTTTCTGGCAAAGCGCCGGCAGGGTGGGCTGCGTTTGCCGACGCTGGGATAAAACCGGCACTTGGTGCGCTGGGCTTCATTGCGCGCGCCATCACACCCAAGGGTCCCCCTCGGCGGTTCCACGCCCGTTTTTTTGTGGCCGACGCGCGACACCTGCATGGCAGCCTGACCGAGAATGAAGAGCTTCTCGACCTGAGTTGGATACCCATTGACGAAATCGACCGCCTACCGACCGCCAGCGTGACCGAGCTGGTTGTTCAGGAGGTGGCCAAAGCACTGTCACTTCAACCCCAGGAGGACGCCCGGCAAGGCATTCCCTTCATCACGCGACGAATGGGAAGACGGGTCATTCGTTATGAAATGGCTGACGGTCGTATCGTTCGAGGCTTGTTCGAGTCGGCGATCAACGACGCGACGCAGTAGATACCCCTTACTTTCTGCGGCTCTGAGACAAGCATTTGAGACGATGCGCTGGTCCGCTTGACACCGGCCACGGACGGGCTATCGTCCCGCTCCAATCGCGCCCCCCGGGGGCAGCATGGAGAGAAGAAATGGCTAAACCCGCCGTCATCAAAATTAAACTCGAGAGCACAGCAGGCACTGGGTACTACTACGTGACCAAGAAAAATCCGCGCAATATCACCGAAAAGATGGTGTTCAAAAAATACGACCCGGTGGCACGCAAACACGTCGAGTTCAAAGAGGCACGCATCAAATAGCGCCCTTTGACAAAACATCTTCCGAGGCCGCCGCGTGGCGGCCTTTTCTATTTAGGGCCCGCGTCGATGACCGCGTCGACGAGTGCGACAACGTCCGCCGCCGAGAACGGCTTTTCCAGCAGAGCAATAGCACCGGCGCGTTCGAGCGCGGTCCCATATTGCGTTCCATCCAACGCCGTCATTGCGATAATTGGAATAGCCATCGTTTTGGGGTCGCTGGCGAGGCGGGACATGAGGTCAAGACCGGACTCAGTTCCCAATTGCACATCCACCAGCATCACCGCAGGCTGACAGGCCTCAGCCAGACGGAATGCATGATCGACCGTCGCGGTGCTCTCCACAACGTGACCCAGTGTTTCGATCACCTCGGCGACGAGGCGCGCTGTTAGGGGATCGTCTTCTACGACAATGATCGTTCTTTTCGCCACCGACAAAAGTATAGTTACCGCTATGCACTCTGTAATGCGTGATGCCTGACCGACTCATCGCCGAAGTTGCCGTTCAACTTGAAGCTATCGAGTTGGATCCGGCGCGCCCGCTCGTCGTAACAGACGCAGACGAGGTCCTTGTGCGTTTCGGCTTAGGGATGGAAGCGTTTCTGGCGGCGCAAGGCCTCTATTACGATTGGACGGCGTTTCATTTCGAAGGAACAATCCGCAAGACCAGCGACGATCAAGCGATTCCCAACCATGCCGTTGCCAAGGTCCGAGAGAAGTTTCTTGAGGAATGCATTTTTGATCTACCCGAAGTGCCCGGAGCTGCCGCCGCTTTGGCTCACATCGCTGCGCATGCCCAAATTGTGGTGCTAACAAACATCTCCCATAGCGCCCGCAAAGCGCGCCTTGACGGCCTTCGGCGCCTGGGAATCGATCATCCCGTCGTCACCAACGTTGGTGAAAAAGGCCATGCCGTTCGCGATCTAGCGACACGGGTTAACGCAGCGACGATCTTCATCGACGATCTGCCTGAGCACCACGAGTCGGTCGCCCTTCACGCTCCGGATGTGCATCGCATCCAGTT
>JAPKDI010000075.1 GCA_026421105.1 Alphaproteobacteria bacterium
CCTTGGGTTCCGGGTATGGATGACCTGGAATCCATTTACTGGATGCTGCCTTGGGTGCGGCGCGGCGGGTCGATTTGCGCGCGGCATTTTTCTTCTTGGTAGCCTTCTTAGCCGGGGTCCGCTTTGCAGCCTTCTTTGCAGGCTTTTTCTCGGCGGCCTTGCGCGAAGCTTTCTTCGCTGGCTTACGTGCAGCTTTCTTCGCTGGTTTACGCGTGGCTTTTTTCGCTGGCTTACGTGCGGTTTTCTTAGCGGGTTTTCGGGCCACTTTTTTCTTTTTCGCTGTGCCCTTTGACTTTCTTTTTGCTGCCTTTGCCATCTCGTTCCTCCCCAAAATGTAGGTGTCCGCACCTTATAGATTGCGCCGGATCATACGCTAGTTAAGCGCTACTTGAACACTGTGCACTGGTATACGTCAATTTACTCTGAGGTCTTCGAACGCCATGCTGGCTGTGTTAGTTTGCCCGACCTTTTCGGGGAGGAACTATGTCTGACTACGACTACATTATTGTGGGTGCAGGTTCAGCGGGTTGTGTCCTCGCGAGCCGACTGTCTGAAGATCCAGCAAACCGGGTACTTCTATTGGAAGCCGGGGGACGGGATTGGAGTCCGATCATTCATATCCCGCTGTTAGCCGGGGTCGCTTATTTCAAGAAGTCGATCAACTGGGGCTATGACACCCAGCCCGAACCCAATCTAAAAAATCGTGAGTTGCACTGGCCGCGCGGCAAGGTGATCGGAGGGTCCTCTTCGATAAATGGGATGATGTATGTGCGCGGGCAGCCGCAGGACTACGAGACTTGGCGGCAAATGGGCAACGAGGGCTGGGACTATTCCAGTGTGTTGCCGTACTTCAAGCGCGCGGAAGGTCATGTAGAAAAGAAAGACTCGCCGTTCCATGGGTCTGATGGACCCTGGAAGATCAAGCGGGCGTATTCTGACAATCCGCTGTACCACGCATTCTTCGATGCGTGCCGCGCCTCCGGACATCGCGAGTCCGACGACTTTAACGGGCGTCAGCAAGAGGGCTATCAGTGGCACGACTTCAACGTCGTGAAGGGACGCCGCCAGAGCACCGCCGTGGCGTTCCTTCACCCCGCAATGAAGCGCCCCAACTTGCATGTCGAGACGCATGCTCATGCGACGCGGGTGTTGTTCGAGGGCAAGCGGGCCGTTGGAGTCGAGTACGATTGGCACGGGACGCGCAAGGAGGCGCGCGCTGGCCGTGAGGTTATTCTGAGCGGCGGGGCCGTCAACTCGCCCGCGTTGTTGCAGCTTTCTGGCGTAGGCAATGGCGAGGCGCTACGCAACTTGGGTATTCCCGTGGTGCACGACCTCCCGGGTGTCGGGCAGAACCTGCAAGACCACCTTGGCGTTTATGTGCAGCACGAGTGTTTGCAACCGATCACGATGTATCGCTGGTTCCGCCCCGACCGCGCGGTAAGGATGATGTTGCAGGTGATGTTGTTTGGGACGGGTGTTGCAGCCGCGATTCCGTTAGAGGCCGGGCTGTTTGCGAAGTCGAACCCCGACTTGGAGACACCTGATCTGCAAATCTCGTTGGTGCCGGGCTTGAACCTGGAGACGACGATGAAGGGGCAGGGGAAGCATGGTTTCCTCATTCATACCTACCAACTGCGCCCGGAAAGTCGCGGGAGCATTGAGTTGAAATCGGCCAACCCGTTCGACAAGCCGCTGATGAAACCAAACTATTTGTCAGCGCGGAAGGATGTTGAAGTGACGCGCGAGGGCGTGAAAATCGTGCGCAATCTGTTTTCGCAAGATGCGTTCAAACCGTTCCTAGGTAAAGCGATCTCACCGGCGCCCGGTGTGACCTCTGACGCTGATATCGAGGATTGGGTGCGGGATAGCGCTGAGACCGTGTTCCATCCGACCTCAAGTAATAAGATGGGTACCGATCCGATGGCTGTTGTTGACCCGCAGTTGAAGGTGCATGGCATAGAAGGTCTCCGAGTGGTGGACGCATCGGTGATGCCGGTCATCGATTCGGGCAACACCCAGGCGCCGACCGTGATGATCGCGGAGAAAGCGGCTGACATGATCCTTGGCCGCGGCCCGTTGCCTAAAGAAGATCCGTTCGCCACCGCGTGAGAAAGTGAAGACATGACCCATAAGAAAATCGAGCCGATGGACATAAGCCGTCTGGCTGAGAGCCTGCACGAAATGCCTATTGCGGAGAGCCGCGCGGCGGCGTTGGCGGCCGAACTCGATCAACTCAACACGACGGCGCGGATCCAGAGCAGCGGGCTGGCCTATGACGTCGATGCATTGGGTTTCTCGGGCGTGCTCCAAAAGCTCAAACGGCCGAGACGCTAGAAATGAGCGACATTGTTGAGATGTCGTTGACCGAGGTCGCCGACGCTATTCAGAGCAAAAAGGTATCCTCGGTTGAAGCAACGCAGGCTTGCATCAATCAGGTCGAGGCCTGGCAGCCGAAAGTCAACGCGTTCATTTCTTTTGATCCTGAGGACGCGCTTAACCAAGCGAAAGCGGCGGATGATGACCTCGCGGGGGGCAGTGTTCGGGGGCCGCTTCACGGGGTGCCGTTGGCGCATAAAGATCTGTTCTATCGCGACGGCCAGCGCACGACGTGCGCCTCGAAAATTCTTGGCGATCTGACGCCCGATTATGATGCGACGGTCTTGCGGCGCTTGGCTGATGCCGGCGCGTTGCATCTCGGCGGGTTGAACATGTCGGAACTTGCAATGGGGGCAGCGGGGCGTAACGAGCATTTCGGTCATTGTCGCAATCCTTGGAACCCGGACCACATCACCGGCGGCTCGTCGTCAGGCTCAGGCGCGTCTGTGGCATCGCGTATGGTATTCGGCGCGCTCGGTACCGACACCGGTGGCTCGATCCGTGTCCCGGCGACCATGTGCGGCATTGTCGGAATAAAACCCACGTTCGGGCGGGTGAGCCGACATGGCGTCATGCCGCTGTCTTATTCCCTAGACGGCGCGGGGCCGATGGCGCGCACCGTCGAAGATTGTGCGCGCCTAATGGGTATTGTCGCGGGCGCGGATCCCGAAGATCCGTCGACGGCTGACGAACCTGTGCCTGACTACGTTGGCCAACTCGCTAATGCGTCGGTCAAGGGACTGCGTATAGGTGTGCCCACGAGCTATTTCTATGATGATGTTGTGCCTTCGGTGCAGGCTGCCTTGGATACGTCGCTTGATTTCTACCGTGCACAGGGCGCTGAGATTGTAGCGGTGGATGTGCCCGACATGGAGGTGTACCGCGATCTATGCAACGTCGTTTTGAAGGTGGAGGCGGCTAACATTCATGCCGATTGGCTGCGTACCCGGGGCAATGAGTATTCAAACGAGGTGCGCGCGCGCATTGAGGGTGGGCTTTACATTCCGGGCGTACGGTACCTGCAGGCCCAGCGGTTACGCGGTGAGCATGTCACGGCGTTCTGCAATCAGGTGTTCGATGTGTGCGACGTGTTGCATACGCCGGGCTTGCCGATTGAGGTCCCGACTTTGGCGGACACTGATGCCGCTGTGGGCGAGAATGCATTGACGATCAACGAAAAGCTCGCGTGGTGTATGCGCGCGATGAACTATCTCGGGTTGCCGGGCCTTGCAGTGCCGTGCGGATTTTCCGCCAACGGCTTACCCGTGAGCCAGCAGTTGGTCGGGCCGCCGTTCTCGGAAGATTTGTTATTCGAGGTTGGTCACGCCTATCAACGTGAGACGGACTGGCACACCATGGCGCCAGGGTTGCCCTGCTAGCTCGCCGCGCGCATTGCTTTTTTGCGTTCGTGAATCTCGCGCAATTTTTTGCGTAGGCGGATTGCCTTGGGCGTGACTTCGACGAGTTCGTCGTCGCCGATGTAAGCGACGGCTTGTTCGAGGCTCATGCGACGGGGCGGGGAGACGCGCACGGCGTCATCCTTGCCAGCGGCACGGATGTTGGTGAGCTGTTTGGATTTGAGCGGATTGACGTCAAGGTCATTGCCGCGCGTGTGCTCGCCAATAATCATGCCACGATAGACATCGACGCCGGGCTCGATGAACAGGACGCCGCGGTCTTCCAAATTCCATAGCGCGAAGGGGACGGCTTTGCCCTCGTCCATCGATATCAACACGCCGTTGCGGTAGTTGCCAATCTCGCCCTTGTGCGGAGCAAAGCTGTGGAACACACGGTTCATGACACCAGTGCCACGCGTGTCGGTGAGAAATTCGCCGTGATAGCCGATGAGACCGCGCGAGGGGGCGAGAAAGCCGATGCGGTGTTTGCCGCCGGCGGTGGGTTTCATTTCGGTGAGCTCGGCTTTGCGTTGGCTCATTTTTTCGACGACCACCCCGGCGAAATCGGAATCGACATCGATGACGACTTCTTCGATGGGTTCGAGGTCTTTACCGGTGTCGGGGTCTTTCTGGAACAACACGCGCGGCCGGCTGATGGCAAGTTCGAAGCCTTCGCGCCGCATGGACTCGATCAAGACGCCGATTTGCAGTTCGCCGCGACCGGCGACCTCAAAGCTGTCTTTGCGGTCGGTTTCACTGATCCTGATGGCAACGTTGCCTTCGCCTTCGCGCAACAGGCGGGCGCGCAGCAGGCGGGAGGTGACTTTGTCGCCATCGCGCCCGGCGAGTGGAGAATCATTGATCGAAAAGGTGACGGCAAGTGTTGGCGGGTCAACGGGCTGGGCCGCAATCGCTGTGGTCACGACAGGATCGCAAATAGTATGGGCGACCGTGGTTTTGCCTAGGCCTGCGATGGCCACGATGTCTCCGGCTTCGGCACTTTCCAACGGCACGCGCTCAAGGCCGCGGAACGCTAGCAGTTTTGTGAGGCGTGTGGTTTCGACTTCTTCGCCGTCAATGGTGAGCACTTTGGCGGTCATGTTGGTGCGCAACCGACCCGCGTGAATGCGTCCCGTAATGATGCGGCCGAGGAACGTATCGTATTCCAAGATCGTTGCCAGCATAGCAAAGGGCGCGTCTGCATCGCCGGCAGCTTCCTCAACGCGATCAACGATGAGATCGAGGAGGGGGGCGATCTCTTCTCGGGGGCCATCGAGTGTAAGCGAGGCCCAACCGTGCTTGGCTGAGGCATATATCACCGGGAAGTCGAGTTGTTCTTCCGTCGCGTCGAGTGAAGCAAGAAGGTCAAAGACCTCTTCGTGGACTTCATCCGGGCGCGCATCGGGACGATCGGTTTTGTTGAGGACCACGATCGGCTTGAGGCCAAGTTTGAGCGCTTTTCCGAGGACGAACTTGGTTTGCGGCATGACGCCCTCAGCGGCATCAACCAGCAGCAAGACGCCATCGACCATGCCAAGGATGCGTTCGACCTCGCCACCGAAATCGGCATGACCCGGCGTGTCGACCAAATTGATTCGCGTATCGTTCCAAGCAACTGAGGTGCATTTGGCGAGAATCGTGATGCCTCGCTCGCGCTCCTGGTCATTAGAGTCCATCGCGCGTTCAGCCACCTGCTGGTTCGCGCGGAAGGTTCCGCTTTGGCGTAGAACCGCGTCAATAAGGGTCGTCTTGCCGTGATCGACGTGTGCGATCACCGCAACGTTGCGAAGGTTCATGATTCTGTCCTGGCTGAAGGCCGGGAATATATGGCGGGTTTGGTGCAGTGCACAAGCGGTGTGGGTGCGAATTGTAGCAAACGTAGGCGTCTGCGAGACATTGGCGGCACCAGACGGCTATGTTGCGCGTCTTTCCAGCGTAATTATGCCCCCCACAAACGAAAAAAAGCCGCCGATCCCGCTACTACTGTCGATTCAGGTCGGCGGCATTGTGGCGATCAATGTGTTTGCGCCCTCGATGCCAGACATTGCCCAGTCCTTGGAAACAACGGCTTCAGCTGTCCAACTGACGATTACGGTCTTCCTCGTCGGGTTTTCGTTGGGGCAACTCGTCTATGGGCCGATCTCTGATCGGCTGGGCCGACGCAGCGTGCTGTTTGGCGGCATGTTCTTGTTTTTGGCGGCGAATGCCGCTTGTGCGGCGGCGGTTTCGATCGATTGGCTCTTGGCCGCCCGTCTCGTGCAGGGGTTTGGCGCGTGCTGCGGCAGCGTCCTGATGCGAGCGATGGTCCGCGATTTATATGGCCGCGAAGACGCGGTCCGGATTATGAGCTATTTGGCGGTGGGGGCGGGGATTACCGCTGCGATCTCGCCTTCCATAGGCAGCGCGCTGATCGTCTTTGGATGGCGTGCCAACTTCTGGTTCCTAGCAATTGCCGCAGCCTTGCCAATGGTCCTAGCCTATATGTGGCTTCCTGAGACCCATCCACCGGCGCGTCGCTTGGCAGGGCGTAGCGGAAGCATCGTTGGCGCCTACGGCACGTTGATGCGTTCGCC
>JAPKDI010000076.1 GCA_026421105.1 Alphaproteobacteria bacterium
AGTGGAACGTTGACAGTCACAAACTTCGATGGCGGAGGGCTGACCGGCACCTTTTCTAGCATAAGCTCAGCATCACCCGGCGGCCATTCGTTCTCCGGCGGACTAAGCGGCACGGGCAGGTTATCCAACGTGACCGGCGGACATAACTCCTCGTTCTATACAAGCAACGGCGGGAATCACATTGCCGCCATAGGCGGCGATATTCACGCAAATGGAACGGTAGAAGGCACCAGTTATGTCGTCGATGGCGTGCACGTACAAGCTTGCTCAGGGGGCCTCTGCCAGTAAGGGCGCGCCCTGCAACAAGGCTTAGCTATCCGCGCTCAGACTGTTTCGGCACCGTAGTATAAGGTCACTGTGTGAGTGGCCTCAGCGAAGAACAGCCAGCGCTCAACTACGACACCGAGGTGGCCCGAAAGCGCCGCCACAATTGCGAGCCCTGCGTTAACGTGACCATCAACGCCAAAACTAATTGCCACCGCCAACAACGGGACACCTAGCCCGGCGACGTAAACGACTCGTCTCAATTTGCGGGCATGCTTTCGCGCAACGCGAAAGCCCATTTCCTTCTGAAGGTAGTTCGGTTCGGTATGCGGCAGATCGAGAGAGCGCACACGAACACCAACGTCCAGTCCTGTTGCTGACGCGGCGGTCATCACCGGAGATGCGTTTCCAAGGCCTCGCCAATATCGCGCCTTGACGAAAAATGCTGCCAGCACTGCCGCCGACGCGACGGTGGGCACAAGATGCGTTGTCGAGCCGGTTAAGGCGCCCAGCGCATTTATAGTCAACGCCCCCGTGGCGAGTGAAAGTGCGAGATAGCCTAGTGGAACGTCGCGCCGAAACCACTGGGGTATCGGTTTGAGGCTGGCGTAGATCATCGATGTCGAGAAAACTGTCGCCACACAAAGAAGCGCCGTCACGGCGGCAAGTAGATGCATTACAACACCTGGTGCGGCCGGTTCTACAACGATAAACAGCCACCCCAGGGCGAAAAGTCCTGCCGGGCCATAAGTGACAATCGCCAAGACACCCTCTCGCGACAACCAAGATGAGCGCCACTGGGTCAGCGCTTTGAGAAATCGTTCCGGGTGGCCCAGGTGCAGCAGCGAGGACAATAGGCCAGCGGTCACCAGACCAAACGCGATAACGAACGCTGGTAAAGTAAACCACGGATCGACAGGCAGTCGGCCAACCAGCGCAAGGACGGCCATTACAAACAACATTGCGTAACCAGTGCCGGAAGACACCGTAAAGAAAATGACGGAATAAGCTGGGTGCACGCTACTTACCGAGAACGTCTAAGAGAGAAGCCGGTCAACCCACTGGAGGAACTTCCCCTCCACCGAGTCGGTCGTTGTCTTGAGCGAGCTGCCCCGGGGTGGCTCTGCCCGTGGGGGCAAATATCTATTGACTGGGGCATAGCCCAATTCGGGCATTAGCGGGCGGCCGTCCCGATCCGCAACTAAGCGGCTCACCTCCGAGTCCGGATCTGCGAAGTCGCCGAAATGCCGGGCACTCACCGGGCAAGCAGAGACGCACGCCGGCACGCGTTCAGGTTCGGCAAGGTTTTCGTTATAAATACGATCAACACAAAGCGTGCACTTCTTCATGACGCCTTCGCTCGCATCATACTCTCGGGCGCCATAAGGGCAGGCCCAAGAACATAGTTTGCACCCGATGCACAGGTCTTCGTCGACCAGCACGATGCCGTCTTCTTCACGCTTGTAGGACGCACCCGTTGGACAAACGGTGACGCAAAGTGCGTTGTCACAGTGCAGGCATGAGCGGGGAAAGTGCACGGTACGCCCATTGTCTCCAGCGTCCGTCTCGAAACTATGGATGCGATTAAACCAAACACCGTCTGGTTCGGCACCGTAGGGATCTGTATCGGTGAGCGGGGCGGCAATCCCACCGCTATTCCACTCCTTACAACTGACCGCGCAGGCGTGGCAACCGACGCAGGTGTCGAGGTCGATAACGAGGCCCAGCTTTTTCGCTGGCGCCTTTGCCGGAAGATCGGTCACTGCCCGGACCTGAAGTTTACCCCGTATTTTAGAATGGCGGGCGTACCACCGGGCGAAACATTCCCGGGCAATGCATCAAATTGCGGCCAACTCTCCGCCGCCTCTTCCGCCGTGACCTTTTCGATTTTCACACGTAAATCGAACCACGCAGCCTGCCCCGTAACCGGGTCGGCATTCGCGTGCCTGCTTTCTGGAAGCCTGTCGCCGATCAGGTGATTAAGCAAGAAGCCGCGGGTCGCCTCATGGGCGTCTGGATCAAGCCCCCAAGTTCCCTTTCGCTTGCCAATCGCGTTCCATGTCCAGACGGTGTCAGGATTAACGCCATCCATCAGGCGGACTTGTGCGCGAATTCGGCCTTGGTGACTCGACACCCAGACCCAATCGTCGTCCTCAATGTCGAGCCGCAAGGCCAAGGTTCGAGCAAGGTAGAGCCTATTGCTGCCGAGAATCTGCCGCTGCCAGGCGTTTTGAGAGTCCCACGAGTGATACATCATCATCGGACGTTGGGTTAGAGCATGAAGCGGAAAGGCGTCGCGATCGACGGTCGCTTCCTCGAACGGCATGTACCACATCGGCAGCGGATCAAAATAGTGCGCGACCCTTTGGCGTTCTGCCTCTGGAGGCTGAGTGGCGCCATGACCCTGAGCGGCAAGCCGAAACTTCTGCAAGACCTCAGAATAGAGTTGGACTATTACCGGATCGGGCGTGTCGAGGAACCCCATTGCTTCGCCATAGGCTCGATACGCTTGGTTCACATTGCGGAAGTAGCGGGCTTCCTCTGGGATTTTGTCGCTCCAGAAGCATCCATTCGCGACATATTTTTTAAGTTGCTCGGGGTTCGGTTCGCCGATCCCCTTGGACGCGCCATCCGTCCCACGCCAGCCGGCCAACATCCCAACGCCTGGTTTTCGTTCGTGGCGCAACAAATAGTCCGGCAGACCACCCGGGTACAGAGCCGCACCGTTGTCATCGACCATGCCGGGCAAGCCTAGTCGTGCGCCTAGATCCAAAAGCACATCTTGAAACGGCCGGACGTCTCGGTCTGGTGTGAGAATAGGTTGGCGAATTGAGTCCGCCGGACCGTCGGTCTCCGAAATCGGCCGGTCAAGAAGAGAGATGCAGTCCCAGCGTTCGAGGTATGTGGTGTCGGGTAGCACTAGGTCGGCAAACGCCACCATCTCCGAGTCAAACGCATCCGAGTAGATGATGTGCGGAATCTTGTACTCGCCAGTGTCGGCGTCCTTATCCGTCAACATCCGCATCGTTTCTGTCGTATTCATCGACGAATTCCAGCTCATGTTCGCCATGAACATGAACAAAGTGTCGATTGGGTAGGGATCGCCAGCCCAGGCATTCCGGATGAGCATATGCATCATGCCGTGGGCCGCGAGCGGGGCATCCCATGAAAAGGCTTTGTCGATCCGCAGCGCGCCGCCGGCTTCATCGACCAGCAAATCTTCGGGCCCTCGTGGAAAGCCGAGTGGTGGGCCGGCGAGCGGATCTCCTGGTGTTTCGACCGGTCCGGTCGGCAACACAGCCGGTGGCGCCGCCTTGGGATACGGCGGTCGATAGCGCCAACCCCCTGGGCAATCGATGCTGCCGAGGAGAGCCTGTAAGACGTGCAGGGCGCGACAAGTGTGAAACCCGTTGGAGTGTGCCGATATGCCCCGCATGGCGTGAAAACTCACGGGCCGGCCAATCATGTGATCGTGTCGGCGGCCGGCGAAATCTGTCCAGGCGACATCGACCCTGATCTCTTCTTGGAACGCCGCATGCGCTAACTCGGCCGCTAAGCGGCGGATCGTATCCGCCTCGAGGCCGGTCCGATCCGCAACCGCTTCTGGCGCATAGGCTGGATCAAGGAAGCGCCGAGCTAAAAGCTCGAAAGCCGGGATCGCGTCACGCCCATCGGGGAGCTTCCGAACGCCAATCAGCGCCGGATTGGCGTTTTTGTCGAGCACCGGGCCCAACCCATCAAGGGTCTTGTCCCAGCACTGCACGTTGCCAGCATCGTCGCGGACAAACAGTCCATCGTCGGCGGCTCCGTCGTCTTGAACCACGAGCCAGCCCGCATTGGTATATCGAGCGAGATAGTCAAAATCGACTTGATCGGCAAGTAAGAGTTCCCGGATCAGCGAGAACACCAGCAACCCATCCGTCCCGGGGCGGATGCCAACCCATTCGTCGGCAATCGCCGAATAGCCAGTCCGAACCGGGTTAACTGAAACGAACTTGGCCCCGTTTGCCTTGACCTTACCGAGGCCAATCTTGATCGGGTTGGACGCATGATCTTCCGCCACCCCAAACATCATGAAATAGCGCGTCTGGTCCCAGTCAGGCTCTCCAAACTCCCAGAACGAGCCCCCCATGGTATAGAGCCCCGCTGCCGCCATATTGACCGAGCAAAATCCTCCATGGGCGGCGTAGTTGGGCGTGCCAAACTGAGTCGCCCACCACCCCGTCAGTGCCTGACTCTGATCGCGTCCCGTAAAAAAGGCCAGTTTCTTGGGGTCTGTCTCTCGAATTTTTCCGAGCCAGCCCGTTGCGATTTCAAGTGCTTCTGCCCACTCGATCTCGACGAATTCGCCCTTCCCCCGCTCCCCGACACGTTTCAGCGGTTTAGTTAGCTTGGCTGGGGAATGCTGTTTCATGATCCCAGCGGCGCCCTTGGCGCAAAGGACCCCCCGGTTCACCGGGTGATTAGGATTCCCCTCGATATAGCGCAGCGCACCATCTCGCAGATGAACCCGAATCCCACACCTGCAAGCGCACATGTAGCAGGTCGTCTCTTTGACCTCGTCGGATACTTTGGGGGATGTGTTGATCGTTGCTTGGCGCACAAATATCTACTGCGTAAATTTGGGAGCGTGATGTGGGTCACGCAATATCGAATGTCGGTGGGGTCGACCCTTTTATTATGCGACGCCCAAGCGCATAATCCAAATTCACCTTGTAGTTTCTCGAGCCCCGCGTTCGGCCTAGGACGCCCGGCAGGCCTTGCCGACGATGCAAATCTATTTTCCGATCGCTGAGATTTCGCTGAACATTTTCCTCGTCCTGGGGATGGGTGGAGGCGTGGGGTTTCTCTCGGGTCTCTTTGGCGTCGGCGGTGGTTTTCTGATGACCCCGCTTCTAATCTTTGTCGGCGTGCCACCTGCGGTTGCCGTGGCGACCGAGGCCAATCAAATCGTCGCAGCCTCTGTATCCGGAGTCATCGCCCACTGGCGACGCAGCAACGTCGACCTCAAAATGGGTCTAGTCCTTGTTGTCGGCGGGTTTTTCGGATCGACCGTCGGATCATTCCTCTTCAAGTTGCTGCGCGAGATGGGCCAGATCGATCTGGTGATTTCGCTATCTTTTGTCCTCTTCCTCGGTGTCGTCGGCTCACTCATGTTGGTCGAGAGCGTGCGGCTAATCCTGCGATCCCGCAAAGGGGGCTACCGCAAGAAAGCACATCAGCACTATTGGGCCCATGGGCTGCCCTTCAAGATGCGCTTCCACAAGTCCAAGCTCTACATCAGTGTCATCCCGCCAATCCTAGTAGGGTTTTTTGTTGGCCTTTTGGCCGCGATCATGGGCGTCGGCGGCGGCTTTATCATGATCCCCGCGATGATCTATCTGCTGGGAATGCCAACGTCAGTTGTCGTCGGCACATCGCTCTTTCAGATCATCTTCGTCACCGCCAATGTGACGTTCCTTCATTCGATCAACACCCAAACCGTCGATGTCGTGCTGGCCGTCCTTTTGCTGGCCGGGGCCGTCATTGGCGCACAATTTGGCGCTCGGGTCAGTGGAATGCTTCGCGGCGAACAGTTGCGCGCGCTCCTCGGGATCATTGTGTTGGCGGTCTGCGCAAAGTTGATCGTCGATCTCGTGTTTGAACCAAGCGATCTCTTTTCTATCGGTCGGGCGATAACAGAATGAACCGGCCCGCCGCCTTACTTCTGATAATTGCGTTGAGCGCAGGCTCGGCATCTCAGGCGATCGCGCAATCGCTCGTCGTCGATATGTCGGAAAGCTCGATCTCCATTACCTCGAGCTTCACCGGCAAAGACATTATACTTTTCGGTGCCGTCGATATGCCAAGCGATATCGTTGTTATCGTTCAGGGTCCGCGAGAAAAAATGGTGGTTCGTCGCAAGGGCCGCGTCAGCGGTATCTGGATGAACCGTCGGTCCGTTACGTTTCCAGATGTGCCAGCCTATTACGCTGTGGCATCAAACCGACCTCTCGATGAGATTGCGTCGCAGACCGTGCGGGCGCAATACCGGATGGGCAGCACCTTT
>JAPKDI010000077.1 GCA_026421105.1 Alphaproteobacteria bacterium
GTGCTATTCCTCGGTACTACCAAGATCGCGCTACATTATTGGCCGAGCTAGAAAAGGACCAAGATGATACGGCGCCGCTGCCGTTTCTGCGCGGCGCCCCGACCGGCAACCTAGGTGCACCCATCCAGCCGGTGCCCGATTTTATCGTTGCGGAAGCGACGCATGCGACCCGGCCGGTTCTCCCTTTCATCAACGATGAAGCAGCGTCCAGCGCGGCCGATCCCGTGGTACCCGGTACCGGGGAAACCGGCACAGGGCGTCTTGCAGCGTTAACCAACTCGCGCCAAATCCTGGTTGCCGCACCGGCGCCACGTACGGCGGAAACGGCGGCAGACCGTCAGGCGGTGAACGCCGGCGTTGCGGCCTACCTGGGTCGGAACTACAAAAAAGCCATCGGCTTCTGGCTCCCAGCCGCGGCTCGCGGCACCCCTGACGCACAGTTCTTCGTCGCGGGCCTTTTCCTCGACGGCAATGGCGTCTCCCGCGATCTCATCCAGTCGCACATTTGGTTTACTCGTTCAGCGGACCAGGGCCACCAACGGGCTCGCGAACAACTCGATCTCCTGCGGAAAATTATGACTCAGGCGCAATTCATCGAAGCTGAACAGCGGCGCACCGTCGAATAGGCTAGGGGCTCGCCGGGTGACGCAGCGCCATCTTGCGCCGTCACCGCTTTTCGGGCACGACAGAGACGACGCTCATAGCGTCCACTACTTGCATCAAGGGAAGGCGCGCATGAAAACCCTGCATCATTTTGTCAACGGTCAACGGGTCGAGGGGACAAGCGGCCGATTTGGCGAAGTGTACAATCCGGCCACTGGCGAACAGGCGTCTGCAGTGCCATTCGCAAGCGGTGACGAAACCCGCGCGGCGATCGGTGCCGCGCAAGACGCGCTCGCTGCGTGGAGTGCCACGCCACCTGTGCAACGTGCGCGCGTTATGTTCCGTTTCAAGGAACTGATGGAGCAGCACAAAGGCAAAATGGCTGCACTAGTGACCGCCGAGCATGGCAAAACATTGCCCGACGCGGGCGGCTCTATTGCGCGCGGCCTTGAGGTTGTTGAGTTCGCTTGCGGGATTCCGCACCTCTTGAAGGGCGAGTTCTCAGAGAACGTTGGTACTAACGTTGACTCCTGGTCGTTGCGGCAACCGGTCGGTGTCTGTGCAGGAATCACCCCGTTTAATTTTCCTGCCATGGTGCCAATGTGGATGTTCCCCATCGCCATCGCATGCGGCAATACGTTTATCCTAAAGCCTTCGGAGAAGGATCCGTCGGCGCCATTGATGATGGCTGATCTTCTTAAAGAGGCTGGTCTGCCCGACGGTGTGTTCAATGTCGTCAATGGTGACCGCGAGGCAGTAGAGACATTGCTCGAAGACCCGCGGGTCGCGGCGATTAGCTTTGTCGGCTCGACCGCCATTGCCGAACACATATACCGCACCGGGTCAGCAGCGGGAAAGCGTGTACAATCGTTGGGCGGCGCCAAGAATCACATGGTGGTGATGCCCGATGCGGATATGGACCAAGCCACAGATGCGCTGATGGGCGCCGCGTTTGGATCAGCGGGTGAGCGCTGCATGGCGGTTTCGGTTGCCGTGGCCGTCGGTAGCGCCGGAGATGCGCTGATTGAACGCCTCACACCAAAGATCGCGTCACTCAAAGTAGGTCCGGGCGCAGATCCCGATTCTGAAATGGGACCGCTGGTAACGAAGCAGCATTTCGACAAAGTGCGCGGCTATATCGACGCTGGCGAAAAAGAAGGTGCTGACCTTCTTGTCGACGGCCGGGACCTCCGCCTACAAGGCTACGAAGGCGGCTATTTTGTTGGGGGCACACTGTTCGATAATGTCACACCGGATATGAGTATCTATCGCGAAGAAATTTTCGGGCCGGTGCTAGCTGTTGTGCGCGCACCTGATTACGAAAACGCTAAAAAACTTGTTGATTCGCATGAATACGGCAATGGCGCGGCAATTTTCACCCGCGATGGCGATGCTGCGCGCGAATTTTCATCAAAAGTTCAGGCCGGCATGGTCGGCATTAATGTACCGATCCCGGTGCCGATGGCGTTTCACTCGTTCGGCGGTTGGAAGCGCTCGCTGTTCGGCGCCCATGCGATTCATGGTGCCGACGGCGTGCACTTCTATACCAAGCTCAAGACCGTTACCTCGCGTTGGCCGACCGGTATTCGCGCTGGGGCTGAATACACCTTTCCTTCAATGAAATGACTTGAGCGATGGACCTTTGCGCCGTGCCCCGTGTTGCACCGGAAGACTTTCCCGAGCCGGCCGAAGACCTCGGTGCCGACGCGGAAGGCGTTATCGTGTTGGGGGGCGGGTGTTTTTGGTGCGTCGATGCGGTCTACCGGCAGCTCGATGGCGTTCAGCAAGTAACGGCGGGTTATGCCGGTGGCACCCCCGAGACGGCGGACTATCGGGCGGTCTGTTCGGGCACCACCGGACATGCCGAAGTGGCGATGATTCGCTACGACACTGCCAGGATTACACTTGGTCAAATCCTCAAGGTGTTCTTTTCGGTCGCGCACGATCCCACCCAGCTCAACCGCCAAGGAAACGACGTAGGTCCACAGTATCGCTCGGCAATTTTTGTGGCCGACGCGGATCAACGACGCGTCGCCCAGGCCTATATCACGCAACTCGACACCGCCAAGGTCTACGACGACAAGATCGTTACCAGGGTGGAGCCGCTTGATGTCTTTTATGAGGGCGAGGAGTACCACCAGGATTACGCGGCGCGGAACCCGGAGCAGCCCTACATCGCCCACATATCGATGCCCAAGGTGGCGAAGGTGCGCAAACATTTTGCTGATTGGCTCAAAGGTCGGTAGCGCAGGTTATGCGGACATCCCCGCCCACCAACATTGACCTCGCCGTGCGGCTGTAACGTGATGGGGTGTCGCACTACTGTCTCATCGAATCAGAAAACCCCGAGTTCGCTGATGAAATGGAATAGAATGCCCGGGCCCGTGAAGAAGTGGCCGATCGTGTGGCACGCGATCCGACCGGCCCTTTGAAGGACTCGTAATGGCAGGGCGCGCAATGCTGGTGGCCGGTCTTACAATCGGTTGGCCACTGCTTCAACTTTTGATCCTTTTTGTTAGGTTTGGCGAAAACGCTCTCGTCAATGTTCAGGACGAGATCGCGCCCTACGTGTTCTTCGGATTCCTATCCGGCACATTTCTAAGCTACGCGTTGCGTCGCGCAGATGACGGTCTCAGCCGTTGGGGCGTGACTGGCGGTTTTGTTGTCTCACTGCCGCTTGTCCAGTGGGCTAGTGTTCTCGGCGCAGTCTCTTTCCCGCCATGGCTCGGCGTCCCGCTTGCCGGATTGATCGCCCAGTTTCTTGGCGTCGCAGTGGGTCGAAAAGTTGTTGGGTTTTTACGCAGGTAACGTAGGCCTCAACAGGGGCACGATGTGCTAGGCCACCTCAAAAACTGTTTGGACCGACGCGTTTTGACCGCATGTTAAAACTCACGTGCGTCCCAATAGACAGGCCGCAATACCGGTCCTAATGTCCCGGGATGAACCCTCATAGAGATAAGAAAATCCGCAAACTTTTGGTCGCCAATCGTGGCGAGATTGCCATTCGAGTATTTCGTGCGGCTACCGAACTGGGCCTGCGGACCGTAGCGATCTACTCCCGCGAAGATCGTTTCGCGCTCCACCGCTTTAAGGCCGACGAGGCCTACCTCGTGGGCGAAACCAAGGGGCCGGTGCAGGCCTACCTCGACATCGCGAGCGTGATCCGCATTGCCCGCGAGGCCGGCGCCGACGCTATCCATCCAGGCTACGGCTTCTTGTCCGAAAACCCTGAGTTCGCCGAGGCTTGTGCGAAAGCGGGCATTCGGTTTGTCGGACCGTCCCCAGATGTGATGCGCGCGCTAGGCAACAAGGTGCAGGCTCGGGCCTTAGCGGCTCAATCAGACGTGCCCATGGTGCCGGCAACTGGCGCGCTGCCAAGTGGTGATGATGAGGTCCGCCGGCTTGCCGCCGAGGTGGGCTATCCGGTCATGCTCAAGGCAAGCTGGGGTGGCGGCGGTCGCGGTATGCGTTTGATCCGTGAAGAAGCCGAATTACTGGAACAGGTCGCGTCGGGTCGTCGCGAGTCCAAGGCCGCCTTTGGTAACGACGAAGTCTTTCTTGAAAAGTTCGTCGACGGTGCCCGCCACGTTGAAGTTCAAATTCTCGGTGATTTGCACGGCACAATCGTTCACTTGTTTGAACGCGACTGCTCTCTCCAGCGCCGTAATCAGAAGGTGATTGAACGCGCACCCGCCGCCTACCTCACGGATCAGCAACGCGCAGATCTCACTGCCGCTGCGCTACGCCTCGCCTATAAGGTTGGCTATGCATGCGCAGGCACAGTCGAATTTCTAATGGATCCAAAGACTGGTGAATTCTACTTCATCGAGGTCAATCCGCGCATTCAAGTCGAGCACACGGTCACCGAAGAAGTCACTGGCGTAGATCTGATCAAAGCTCAAATCAAGGTGATTGAAGGGCATCGGCTTGGCGATCTTTCGGCTGGCTTACCCGGCCAAGACGATATCGCGTTGAATGGTCATGCGTTGCAATGCCGGATCACCACCGAAGATCCGGAAAACCAATTCATCCCCGACTACGGCCGGATAACCGCCTACCGCGGAGCCAACGGGTTCGGCATTCGTTTAGACGGTGGCACCGCCTACTCGGGCGCGGTTATCACGCCGTATTACGATTCGATGTTAGAGAAAGTCACCGCTTGGGCGCCATCTGCCGAAGAAGCGGCGCGCCGCATGGACCGCGCGTTGCGGGAATTCCGCATACGCGGCGTGAAGACTAATCTCGTCTTCCTAGAAGAGCTTGTCAGTAATCCGCGGTTCACCGCATGGGACTACACAACTCGATTCATTGATGAAACGCCGTCGCTGTTTGCATTCCGCGCACGCCGTGATCGCGCGACGCGAATTCTTTCATTTGTCGGCAACGTTTTGGTCAACGGCAACCCTGAGGTCGCCGGGCGTCATCGTCCCGCGAGTTTTCCGCCGCCCCACATGCCAAAGCTACCCGACATCGACCCACCATCTGGATCGCGCAACCGCCTGGACGAATTGGGGCCCGAAGGTTTCGCAAAATGGATGTTGGCGCAGAAACAACTGCTCATCACCGACACAACTTTCCGCGATGCTCATCAGTCATTGTTGGCAACGCGCTTTCGTACCTATGACATGACCAAGATTGCACCAGTGTACGCGCGTACGCTGCCGCAGCTGCTGTCTGTAGAGTGTTGGGGTGGTGCCACGTTCGACGTCGCGATGCGGTTCCTCAAGGAAGACCCGTGGGATCGGTTGGCCAAGCTACGCGAGGCAATGCCGAATCTGATGACGCAAATGCTGCTGCGCTCAGCCAACGCTGTGGGCTACACCAACTATCCCGATAACGTCGTGCGTTACTTTATCCAACAGGCGGCGGACGCCGGGATTGATGTATTCCGTGTCTTCGACTGCCTGAATTGGGTCGAGAACATGCGGGTCGCAATCGACGAAGTTGGCAAAACCGGTCGTCTATGTGAGGCCGCAATCTGTTACAGCGGCGATCTCTCCGACCCAAACGAAGAGAAATACACGCTTCAATATTACGTCACCATGGCCAAGGAATTGGAGAAGGCCGGCGCGCATATACTTGGCATTAAAGATATGGCGGGCCTTTGCAAACCTGCAGCCGCCCGCCAACTAGTGACGGCGCTCAAACAAGAAGTCGGCCTACCAATCCACTTTCACACCCATGACACGTCTGGCATTTCCGCGGCTAGCATTCTCGCGGCAACCGAAGCCGGGGTCGATGCTGTTGATGCGGCAATGGACTCGATGTCCGGGTTAACGTCTCAGCCCAATCTCGGTGCGATCTGCGAGGCCCTCAAGGGCACCGACCGTGATCCTGGTCTGGATCGTGGCAGCTTGCGGGGCTTGGCCAGCTATTGGGAGGGCGTGCGGCGCTATTACGCCGCGTTCGAAAGTGATCTGCGTTCCGGGATGGCCGAGGTGTACGAACATGCGATGCCAGGTGGGCAATACACTAACCTGCGCGAACAAGCGCGCGCGGTCGGGATCGATGCCTGGCGCTGGCCGGAGGTCGCGCACGCCTATGTCGAGGTCAACAAAATGTTCGGCGATATTGTCAAGGTCACGCCGACCTCAAAGGTTGTCGGCGATATGGCCATCTACATGGTCACCAACGAGCTAACACCTGAAGAAGTTCTCGACCCCAAG
>JAPKDI010000078.1 GCA_026421105.1 Alphaproteobacteria bacterium
CCGTCGATTTCGGCCATGACGTCGTGTTCACCTGGAACGGAACAACCTCAGGTGTGTGCGTCCCCAACGGGGATTGGATTGCGGCCGACCGCGAGGGCCTCACGATTTGTGATGCGACCTCGGCGGTATTCGCGTTTGACCTGCCCTGGGACAAGCTCGATGTCACCACCTACTCCTGGCAGAAAGTCCTGGGCGGGGAAGCGGCACATGGCATGCTCGTCTTGTCGCCTCGTGCGGTCGCACGCCTAGAAAGCCATCAGCCGTCTTGGCCCCTGCCTAAGCTTTTTCGTATGACGAAGGGTGGCAAGCTGGATGAAGCCTTGTTCGGCGGTGCGACCATCAACACCCCCTCGATGCTGTGTGTTGAAGACGCCCTCGACGCGCTGCAGTGGGTGTCATCAATTGGTGGCCTTGCCGAAATGGTAGCGCGCGCGCAGCGAAACCTTTGCGTTCTGGAAACTTGGGTCGCGGCGACGCCGTGGGTCGACTTCCTTGCCGAAGACAAAGTGAGTCGATCTCACACCTCGGTTTGCCTCAAAATTGTTGACCCTTGGTTCACTGCGCTTGATGCAGGTGCTCAATCCGCCGCCGCCAAGAAAATCGGTGCAGCGCTCGAAACCGAAGGTGTTGGGTTCGACGTTGACGGATACCGCGATGCGCCGCCTGGTTTACGCATCTGGTGTGGCGGTACGGTCGAAGAAGCTGACCTCGCAACGCTCACCCCGTGGCTCGATTGGGCCTTCGAAACTGTCAAAACCTCAGACGCATAGCTGCCGGAGACGCAATCCATGCCCAAAGTCTTGATATCGGACAAACTCAGTGCTGAAGCTTCCCGCATATTCAAGGAACGCGGCGTCGAGGTTGATGAGAAAGTCGGCGTGACGCCCGAAGAATTGATCGTCTGCATCGGTGACTACGATGGGCTGGCGATCCGTTCATCGACAAAGGTGACCGAGAAGGTCCTTGCTGCCGCTACCCGACTCAAAGTCATCGGACGCGCCGGTATTGGCGTCGACAACATCGATGTGCCTGCGGCAACGGCACGCGGTGTCATCGTCATGAACACACCGTTTGGCAACTCGATCACCACGGCCGAACACGCGATCGCCATGATGTTCTCCTTGGCACGCCAAATCCCCGTCGCGAACGCCTCAACGCAAGCCGGAAAATGGGAAAAGTCACGGTTCATGGGCGTCGAAGTTTATGGCAAAACCCTTGGCTTGATCGGCTGTGGCAACATTGGATCCATTGTTGCGGATCGGGCGCTCGGTTTGAAAATGAAGGTTGCTGCTTACGATCCCTACCTTTCGCCGGCCCGGGCCGCGGACCTCGGTGTTGAAAAAGTCGAACTCGACGAGTTGTTCACCCGAGCTGATTTCATCACGTTGCACACACCCCTAACGGAGGCCACGCGCAGCATCATCGACAAAGATGCCATTGCGGCGATGCGGGATGGCGTGCGGATCATCAACTGCGCGCGCGGGGGTCTCGTAGTCGAGGAAGATCTCAAGGCCGGTATTGAATCCGGTAAAGTCGCCGGCGCTGCCATGGATGTTTTCACGGAGGAACCGGCCAAGGAGAACATCTTGTTCGGGGTCGAAGGGATCATTGCGACGCCGCATCTCGGTGCCTCGACGAACGAAGCCCAAGAGAACGTTGCGATCCAAGTCGCTGAACAAATGGCGGACTACCTCACGGCTGGTGCCGTCACCAATGCCCTCAACATGCCGTCCATTAGTGCGGAAGATGCGCCGAAACTTCGGCCCTACCTCAAGTTGGCGCAACAGGTCGGTAGTTTCCTCGGCCAGCTTGTCGATTCAGGCATGAAGCGCGTGCGGATCGACTACGAAGGGCAGGTTGCCCTGCTCAACACCAAGCCGCTCACGGCCGTCGTTCTCGAAGGTTTGCTCCAACCCCAAATGGACAGTGTCAACATGGTCAACGCCCCAGTCATCGCGCGCGACCGCGATATTGATGTGATCGAAGCAACGAACGAGCGCAGTGCGGAATACCATTCCTTGATCCGGTTAACCGTGGAAGGTGACGGCGATGACCAGGTTGTTGCCGGCACGCTGTTCGCCGATGCCAATCCGCGGATCGTCCATGTGAACGGGATTGATATCGAGGCCGAACTTGCGCCCAATACGCTGTTTGTCACAAACGATGATCTGCCAGGCTTTATCGGTCGCCTTGGAATGGAGCTTGGCGAATCCGGCGTCAACATCGCGACCTTTAACCTCGGCCGCAAAGAGGCCGGCGGCGAGGCCATGTCAATGATTGCGACCGACGAACCAGTGAGCGAGGAAGTGTTGAAAAAGATCCTCTCATTGCCCCTCGTGAACACGGCAAAATCACTTCAATTCAATTAGACCGCCGGCCCGGACAAACTCTAGGGCAGCGGTTAGAATTAGGCCCTATATGACATCGGATTCCAGCAAAGGACTGCTCCCGGCGGGCCTCGCCGACGATCTTCCGCCCGAGGCGGATATCGAGGCTGAAACCGTGACGTCGCTGATGGCGACGTTCCGCGCGCACGGCTACGAGCGCGTGAAGCCGCCGCTAATCGAATTTGAAGAAAGCTTGCTCGAAGGGCCCGGCGCGGCGCTCGCACAGCAGCTGTTCCGCGTTATGGACCCGCAGTCCCAGCGGATGCTGGGCCTTCGGGCCGATATGACGGTCCAGGTCGCGCGGATCGCCGCGACACGTCTGGGTGCCCGTCCGCGGCCACTACGTCTTTCGTATTCGGGCCAGGTCCTGCGGACACGCGGCAGCCAGCTGCGCCCCGAACGCCAGTTTTCGCAAGCCGGGTTCGAACTGATCGGGTCCGACAGCCTAGAGGCCGATCTTGAAGCCGTCTTGTTGGCCGCAGAGGCGCTCCAAGGCGCCGGGGCCAAGAACCTCTCCATCGACCTCACGGTGCCACATTTGGTCGGGGTCCTAGCCGCCGAAGCAGGCATCAAGGGAGAGCGTCTTGCGCAACTACGCGATGCACTTGATCGCAAAGATGCGGCAGCGCTTGCGACAGTGGCAGGCCAGGGCAGTACTGATTTTCAGCGACTGCTCGGGGTGAGTGGCCCCGTCGACGAGGCTATCACCGGCCTTAAGGCCATGGCGCTCTCAGATGCCGCAGGCGCCATCATCAGCTCAGTCGAAGCACTGGTCGCGCTCGCCAAACCCCACATGGGCGATATGCTTCTCACTCTTGATCCAACGGAGTACCGCGGTTTCGAGTACCACACTGGGGTCAGTTTTTCGGTGTTTGCGCGCGGTGTCCGCGGCGAATTGGGACGAGGCGGGCGCTACCTCTTACAGGACGATGAGCCTGCAACCGGGTTCTCGGTGTATCTCGACTCGCTTCGGCGTGCATTGCCGTCACAGGGGAATGGCAACCGCGTCTTTGTTACCGACGTCCAGGGGTTCAGCGTGACGAAAAGTCTTCACGACGAGGGGTGGCGGACTGTCCGTGGGCTCATCAACGGCGCCGACGCGCTTGCCGAGGCCCACCGGCTCGGTTGTACGCATGTCTTTCTAGACGGTACCGTTCAGGCGCTTGAAGCTACTACAAAGAAGAGCGAAAAAACCTAATGGCCAATGTCGCAGTGGTGGGCTCCCAATGGGGAGACGAAGGTAAAGGAAAAATTGTTGACTGGTTGTCGGAGCGGGCCGATGTCGTCGTCCGCTTTCAAGGCGGCCACAATGCCGGGCATACGCTGGTCGTCGATGGCGTCACCTACAAGCTGAGCTTGTTGCCGTCAGGCGTCGTGCGCGGCGGCAAATATTCGATAATCGGCAACGGCGTCGTCGTCGATCCCTGGGCGCTTCTTGCCGAGATCGAGACACTGCGTAATCAAGGCGTCGACATCTCGCCGGAGAATCTCGCGGTCGCCGAAAATGCTACGCTCATTCTGTCCCTTCACCGCGAGTTGGATGCCTCCCGTGAAGATTCCAATTCGGGCCTGAACATCGGCACCACGCGTCGCGGCATTGGTCCGGCCTACGAAGACAAAGTCGGTCGCCGCGCCATCCGAGTGTGTGACCTTGCTGATCCGGATATCTTGGACCAAAAGGTCCGTGCGCTGCTCTCCCATCACAACGCGCTCCGCGCAGGATTTGGCCATCCCGCGATCGATGAAGCTGAAATGCGCGCAGCGCTTGAAGAGGTTGCGCCGAAGATATTGCCGTATGCCAAGCCGGTGTGGATGCAACTCGAAGAGTACCGGGTGGCAGGGCGCAAAATTCTCTTCGAAGGCGCGCAGGGCACCTTGCTCGACAATGACCACGGCACCTACCCGTTTGTCACCTCATCAAACACGATGGCGGGTCAGGTTGCGGTGGGCGCGGGCGTTGGCCCAGGTGCGATCGGTTATGTCTTGGGGATCACCAAGGCCTACACTACGCGGGTCGGGGAAGGTCCTTTTCCTTCTGAATTATCCGATGAGACCGGCCAAATGTTGGGCGAACGTGGCAACGAATTTGGCACCGTGACGGGCAGGGCGCGACGCTGCGGATGGTTCGATGCCGTTTTGGTGCGTCAGGCTGTGAAAACCGGTGGGATTGATGGGATAGCGCTGACGAAGCTCGATGTTCTAGATGGTATACCCGAAATTCGCATATGCATTGGGTATCGGTTGGACGGAAAAGAACTTCACCATCTGCCCGCCAGTATGTCGGCACAGGCGGGCGTCGAGCCGATCTATGAAACGCTAGAGGGCTGGCAAGAATCAACACGCGGCGCACGTACATGGGCAGCATTGCCCGCGACTGCGATCAAATACATCCGACGTGTCGAGGAGCTAATCGAAGCGCCGGTCGCGCTCCTATCGACCAGCCCGGAGCGGGAAGACACCATCTTGGTGCACGACCCGTTCCGCGACTGACGTTCTCGCTATTTAGTTAGGGAGCGCCTGGGTCGACAGCTGCTGCTCGATGGCGGGATTGCGCATCGCCTTCTGCAGTTTTTCAAACGCCCGCACTTCAATCTGCCTAACCCGTTCGCGGCTGATGTCATAGGTCTGCGAAAGTTCCTCTAGCGTCGAGGGTTCGTCCTTTAGGCGCCGCTCCGTAAGAATGTGCTGCTCGCGCGCTTTGAGTGTGCTCATCGCTTCCTTCAAGAGGCCGCGCCGGCTTTCCAACTCTTCGGACTCCGCCAAGACGGTTTCCTGACTTGGCGCGTCGTCCTCAAGCCAGTCCATCCATTCGCCGTCGCCATCAATCCGCATCGGGGCGTTGAGAGAATGATCCGCTGCTGAGAGACGGCGATTCATGTTCACGACCTCGGTCTCTGAAACTTTGAGTCGAGTCGCGATCTCGGTGACGTTATCGGGGTGAAGGTCACCCTCTTCCAACGCGTTGATTTGGCCTTTGATCTTGCGAAGGTTGAAGAACAATTTTTTCTGCGCAGCGGTGGTGCCCATTTTCACGAGCGACCAAGAACGCAGGATGTATTCTTGAATTGAGGCGCGGATCCACCACATCGCATACGTGGCAAGACGGAACCCGCGATCGGGATCGAAGCGTTTGACCGCCTGCATCATCCCAACATTGCCTTCTGAAATCAGTTCGCTGACCGGCAGCCCGTAGCCGCGGTAGCCCATGGCGATTTTCGCAACCAGTCGAAGGTGACTGGTAACGAGCTGGTGCGCCGCGTCGGAGTCTTCATGTTCGCGCCACCGTTTGGCGAGCATGAACTCCTGGTCGGGTTCCAACATCGGAAACTTGCGGATCGCCTGCAGATAGGAGGACAGGCTTCCTTCGGCAGAAACGCTAGGAATAGTTGCCGTTCGTACGGTCATTTTGTCCTCATGCTGAGGCCGCGGGACACCTAGGCACGCGGCACTTACTTATTAGATAGTCAGATCTGTACCGGAGTTCAAGGGTGAGCTATTGGGTTTCCTGAGCATCGAGCCACTCGAGCAAGTTATTGACATCATGAGGGAGTTCGCTCTCAAATTTTAACCACAACTGAGTGATGGGGTGGCGAAATCCCAAGAATCCCGCATGGAGGGCTTGCCGCTGGATCGGTGGCTTGGAGGCCCGCGCGCGACCGTATGTCCTGTCGCCAATGATCGGGCACGCGGCGTTGCTGAGGTGGACCCGAATCTGATGAGTACGACCGGTGGACAAGCGGCACTCAATGAGGGCCGCCATTCGCCCGAAGCGCCGAAGCGTTTTGTACCTGGTGAGTGCCGTCTTGCCGCGGCCTTCCGAAACCACGGCCATCTTCTTACGGTTGCGTTT
>JAPKDI010000079.1 GCA_026421105.1 Alphaproteobacteria bacterium
TCTTCGGCGGCCATCGCTGTGTCGGTGAGAGAGGGCAACATGTCGTAGTCGACGTCGACCAACTCAGCTGCTTCGCGCGCTTGTTGCAACGTTTCTGCTACCACCATTACCACCGGGTCACCGACATGTTTGACGGCGGTGATCGCGAGAACGGGCCGCGGCGGAATATAGGCGGGCGAGCCGTCGGTGCGCTGGAGTTGCAGGATCGCGGCGGTCGGGCAGGGCATGTGTCCAATCCCCGCGGCCTCAGCGTCTGCACCCGTGAAAACCCCGATCACACCAGGTGCCTCTTTTGCTGCCACCACGTCGATGCCACGCAGCGCGGCATGGGCGTGGGGCGAACGCACGATCACGGCGTTGGCTTGTCCGTCGATTAATATATCGTCGTGAAATAGTCCCTGGCCAACCAGCAGTCGATCGTCCTCAACCCGGCGAACGCTCTTGCCAAACCCAAATTCCGACATTCCAACCTCCCAAGGCTATGCGCCGTTTGTCAGTGCAACTGCCATACGGAGAATATAGGGACGTCGATGCCGCGTCGCCCCTTGGGGCGGCAAGGGCTAGGCGGCCTTGGCGTCTTGTATTGCGCGCCAAACTCGCTGCGGGGTCGCCGGCATCTCTATATGGGCCACGCCAGTTGGCGCCAAGGCATCGAGCACAGCGTTGATGACCGCACCCGTGGCGCCCGTTGTGCCTGCTTCGCCGGCGCCCTTCACACCGAGTGAGTTTGTGGTGCAAGGCACGGCGTTCATATCGATCTTGATCGACGGCAGGTTCAGCGCCCGCGGCATGCAATAGTCCATGAACGACCCGGTCAGCAATTGCCCGGACTCGTCGTCGTAGATCGTGTCCTCAAACAGCGCCTGACCGATGCCCTGAACGATTCCGCCATGGATCTGACCATGGACAATCATCGGGTTCAGCACCACACCGAATTCATCCACCACCGTGTAGTTCTCGATCATTGAGTGCCCGGTATCGGGGTCGACCTCGACCTCCACGATGTGACATCCGTTCGGAAAACTCGAGGCTTCCGATTTGTATGTTGCATCTTCGGTCAGTCCAGGCTCCATCCCCGCTGGCAGATTGACCGTATCGCCTGCGGCCGTAGCAACATCGCTAAGGCTCAATGTCCGGTCTGTGCCGGCGATGGTGAATGTGCCACCTTCAAATTCGATATCGGCCTCGGCAGCTTCCAACATGTGCGAAGCGATTTTGCGCGCCTTGTCGATAACTTTTTCGACGCCGGCCAGCACCGCACCACCACCGCTGTACCCTGAACGGGACCCGCCCGCACCGCCGCCCTGTGGCAATTCGTCTGAATCTCCCTGACGCACGGTGATGCGATCGTAATCTGTGCCCAATCTGTCTGCGACGATTTGGGCAAACGTTGTGGCGTGTGCCTGGCCTTGCGTGAGTGATCCCGAGTAGGCCATTACCGACCCGTCGGGGTCGATTTCAATGCGTGCGGTCTCCGGTACCCCGCCGGCAGTGGCCTCGATGTAGACCGACATGCCGATCCCACGCAGCTGACAACGACTGGCAGCTTCCGCGCGGCGGGCCTCAAACCCGTCCCAGTCCGCCGTCTTCAAGCAATCGTCGAGATTCTTCGCAAAATCACCCGAGTCGTAGACCAAACCAGTCGGCCCGTTGAACGGCATTTGTTCAGCGGTAATGAGATTGCGTCGCCGGATCTCTACCGGACTGAGGTTCATCTCGCGCGCCGCTAGATCAACCAGCCGCTCAATAACGTAACTTGCTTCTGGCCTGCCGGCGCCGCGATAGGCATCGGTGAAGACTTTGTTAGTGATGCTGACTTCTACCTCAGCATAGACCTGTCCCACACGGTAGACGCCGGGCAACATGCGGGTGCTGCCGACCGACAGAATCATGGGCCCAAAATTCGAGGCATAGGCCCCCATAGAGCCCACGGAGATCGCGCGGACCGCAAGAAAATGCCCCTCTGCATCAAGGGCGAGTTCGGCGTCAATCACCAGGTCACGGCCCTGCGTGTCACTCAGGAAAGCTTCGCTGCGATCGGAGTACCATTTCACCGGTCGCCCCAGCCGTTTGGCCGCCATCATAACCAAGGGTTGCTCAGGGTAGGGCATGCCTTTCATGCCGAACGATCCACCGACCTCCGGGCAGATGACGTGAATCTGACTTTCCTCGACCCCCAGCATCTCGGCGCAGATCGCCCGGTTGCGGTATACGCTCTGGGTATTGGTATTCAGTGTGTAGCGGTTTGAGTCAGTGTTATAAATCCCGATGCAGCCTCGTGGCTCCATCGATGCCGCAACGATGCGCTGGTTTACGTGTTTGAACCGCACGGTCTTGTGGGCTGCAGCGAACGCCGCCTCAGCAGCCTTGGCATCGCCCATCGTGAACAAGAAGGCGTCGTTGCCGTCGGTTTCGTCGCCGTAGATCACCGGCGCACCGGGCGCCAATGCCGCCGCCGTATCAGTGACACTGGGCAGAACTTCATAATCGACAAACACTGCCTCCGCGGCGTCCTTGGCTTGGGACCGTGTTTCAGCCACGACGAACGCGACAGGGTCGCCGACGTGGCGCACATGCGTGCGTGTAAGAACGTGGTGTGTCGGGAAAAAGCGGTTGGAGCCGTCGCGGCGTTTGAACTTGAACATCGCATCGGCGGCACAGGGCAGGGGGCCGATCTCTTCGACGTCGCTACCAGTATAGATCGCGAGGACACCATCCATCCTGAACGCATCAGCCGATTCGATCGAGAGAATCTTGGCGTTGGCATGGGGCGAGCGCAAAACGAAACCGTGGGCCTGGCCCGGTTCGTTGATGTCGTCGATATAGAGGCCTTCGCCTATGATCAGCGTGTCGTCTTCTTTACGCTTGACAGCTTGCCCGATACCAAAATTTCCCATTGCGTGCCTCTTGCCGTGTCTAACGAGAAATGGCCGCCGGATGGCGGCCATTTCTTCATGATCAAGGTTAGGTTGAACTAAGCGGCTTTGGCTTCGTCCATCAGTCGCCAGAGCCGTTCCGCCGTTGCGGGCATTTCAACATGCTTGATGCCCATGTCTTGCAACGCGTTGACCAGTGCGTTGGTTACGCAACCCAAGGCGCCCACGGTACCGGCTTCTCCTGCACCTTTGATCCCCATCGGATTGGTTGTGCACAGTACTTCGTTGAAAGCGAGTGTGAACGTCGGGAAGTTATCGGCCCGCGGCATCGCGTAGTCCATGTAGGAGCCTGTCACCAACTGTCCGGACTCAGCGTCATAGACGCAGTTTTCCCAAAGTACCTGACCCACGCCTTGGACGATCCCACCATGTACCTGGCCAGCGACCAACAACGGGTTGATCACCTTGCCGAAGTCGTCGACTACGACATAATTGGTCAGTGTGACGTTGCCGGTATCGCGGTCGATTTCCAACTCGCAGACGTGACACCCATTTGGGTAAGTGCCGGCGTCCACGTCAGAACCTGCACGCGTATCGAGTCCTGGGTCCAAACTATCGGGCAGATTGGCCTGATCCTTCGCCGCCGTGGCCACTTCTCCGATGGTCATCCGCCGGTCTGTGCCCACAATCGAGAACGAACCGTCATTGAATTCGATGTCAGACTCTGCGGCTTCCAACATGTGAGCCGCGACCTTCTTGCCCTTATCGATGATCGTTTCCGAAGCGTGCTTCAGGGCAGCACCGCCCAACATCATCGACTTGGATCCGCCGGTACCGCCGCCGGTTTTCACGCGGTCCGTGTCACCTTGCACGACGTTAATCCGGTCGAACGGCAGCCCCAACATTTCTTCCAGGACCTGCGAATATGATGTCGCATGACCCTGGCCGTTCGTCAGCGTGCCGATCAGTACGGTGACGGTGCCGTCATCCTCAAAGATCACATCGACATTCTCGTTTGGTCCGCCTGCAGCAGCTTCGACGTAGCACGCCATGCCTATACCACGCAGCTTGCCTGCCTTGGCTGACTTGGCCCGTCGGGCAGCAAAGCCGTTCCAGTCCGCAAGCTTCATCGCATTGTCCATGTTGGCCTCGAACTCACCCGAATCGTAATTCGGGCCAAGTGGTGCCTTGAACGGCAGTTTTTCTGAGGGGATGAGATTGCGCCGTCTGATCTCGGCCGGATCTATTCCCATTTCTTGCGCAGCTAAATCGACGAGTCGCTCAATGATGTGCGACGCCTCTGGTCGTCCGGCGCCACGGTACGCGTCAATCGACACGGTGTTTGTAAAGACGCCGATTACGTTCACATGGGCCGCAGGGATATCGTAAAGCCCGGTCAGCAGACCGGTGCCCGCCATAGTCGCAACCATCGGCGCGAAGTTCGAGAGATACGCGCCCATCGCCGAGATGTTCTCAACCCTTAGCCCCAAGAACGTGCCGTCTTTGTCGATTGCCAACTCAGCATGTGTAACGTGGTCACGGCCCTGAGTGTCGGTTACGAAGGCCTCGGTGCGTTCGCTCGTCCATTTCACAGGTCGGCCGGTCTTCTTTGCGAGCCACGGCATCAGGCATTGCTCGGGATATACAAAGACTTTCATACCAAAGCCGCCGCCAACGTCGGGTGAAACGACCCGGATTTGGTCGGCCTCGGCGCCCAGCGAACCCGCCACGATATCGCGCATCATGTGCACGTTCTGGCAAGGTGTGTGTAGCGTGTATCGATCGCTCTTTTTATCGTACTGGCCTAGCGCACCGCGAGGTTCCATCGAGGCTACTACGACGCGGTTATTGACGAGATCGATCTTGGTAACATGTGCTGCCTTGGCGATCGCGGCGTTCACGGCTTCGCTGTCGCCGTTCTCCCAGTCGAAGACTTGGTTGTTGGGCGCTTCATCCCAGATAGTGGCATTACTGGTTAGGGCACTCGCCGTGTCAGTAACTGATGGCAGAATGTCATAATCTACCATCACCAGGTCAGCGGCGTCCTTTGCCTGCTTTGCGGTTTCTGCGACGACGACAGCCACTGCGTCCCCTACCGTACGGACCCGGTCGCTCGCCAGAAGGTTGTGGGGCGGCTGGGCCATCTTTGAGCCATCGCGCGATGTCAGAACGGCCAGGCAGGGGATACCGCTGATATTCTCTGCCTCAACATCTTTGGCGGTAAATATTCCGATAACACCGGCAGAGGCCGCCGCATCGGAGGAGTCGATGCCACTAATCTTAGCGTGGGCATGGGGTGAGCGCACAAAATAGGCAAAGGTCTGGCCTTCGAACGTTACGTCGTCGAGATAGCGCCCGCCGCCCGTCAGCAGCCGATTGTCTTCCTTGCGACGGACCGACTGGCCCACACCGAACTGACCCATTCTTTTCCCCTTTTGGTTGGTCGGTAACCCCGACCTTGTTTCATTAGCTAGTGCCTACAATAGGCAATTGGCTCGGACCCGACCAATGCCAATTTTGCTCGGCTGTGGCTGCCCTGCGAGCCTAGATGGTCCTTTTGGATCGGCCGAAAATCACCCGAAAAATCAGGGCGCCGGAAAGCATCACTACCATCACCCTCAGGAAATGCATGACGGTGACAAATGCGGTATCCGCCGCCAGCGCGAAGGCAATCAGGCTCATTTCCGCTAGGCCGCCTGGTGCAATCGACAAGAACAAGATGAACCCATCCATCCCAATGAGGTGGGAGAAGAGGGCCGCCGTGCCGACCGCCAGTCCGATCATCGACAAACCGGTGAAGATGGCAATCCCAATAGTTCGCAGCATCTGAGCCGGGCTCAATCGGTCGACAAAGCGACACCCGACGCCTGTTCCGATCACCAGCAGGCCAACCGAGACGAGCCATGCGGGTACGGAGGCGTCGGTGATTCCCGTCGCATGCAATAGGGCCGAGAGCACCATCGGCCCTATTAATGGTGCTGCTGGAAGACGCATCCACCCGGCTATCGCGTATCCGATGACGGCGCAGCCAACCAGCAAGCCGATCTCAAATGGTGTTGACGCGATATGGGCACCACTAGGTGGTGTCGTCGGCACATCGAGGCCTTCAACATAGCGGAAGTAAAACGAGATCAACATCACGACCAATACAATGCGCACGCCATGGTTCAACGGTACGATGCGGCTATCGCCGCCCAATTCTTCGCTGACTAGCGTCATCTCGGAGAGACCGCCTGGTGTTGACGAGAAATAGGCGGTCGTATGATCGTAACGGCCGATGACACGGTAGATCGTGTAGCCCAGTGTCGTGGCGACCGCCATGAACGCCACTTGAATAA
>JAPKDI010000080.1 GCA_026421105.1 Alphaproteobacteria bacterium
TTCCTCCCAATTGAACCCGCATGCCCTAAAACCGCGCATTTGAATGCCTTCCTCCGACAGCTCTAACATCCGCGTATGGCGGATTGCTGTTCTTATCGTGAAAACCAAAAACAACGCCGTTAGTAGCGAAAAAATATAGAGCCAGAAGCGCAAAAGATCATCCAAGAATAGCGGTCCTGCCGAAATAGTCAGGCCGATCATGGCCTTGGCATCGTCGAGAAGGAGCGTTCGCAGTGTATATCGAAATTGCGTCACCGAGTTACTCGCGAGACGTCATCCACGTTGAGCCAAACTACCTTGCTGCCGAGCCGACTGAAGAGGGTCTCCAGGAAGGTCCAAGCGGCCGGGTCGTGCACGGCGTGATGGGTCAAGATACCCGTCGGTTCGTTCTCCTTTCCTTGCACCCGCAGCGCAGCCAAACGTTCGCGTAGGGCGCCAAGAATCGGTCCATCGCCGCCATATCCGCGGCTTCCTCGCCAATCGATTATGTCGATGTGGACATCGATGACAGTGATACCTGTCACCTCTATCTGGGTCGTTTTGGCCGAAAGCGCGGTGTATCCGGCCCCAATCAGCGCGGCCCCAGCGATTGAGCCAAAGCGGTTCCAAGGCGGCACGAAGATCGGCCGGGCCTGGACACCAAAAGCGTCCTGAACGCGGCGGAGCCCGTCGCGGAGATCCTTCGAAATCTCGCTCAGGGACCGATGATCACCGAATTCCGACTTTTTCTGCCCCTCCGGGGCGTGATTGGTGTGCCCAAGTCCGTGCGGGACAACGGTGGTCGAGGCGGCCTGTGACGCCAGCCAGGGGAAAAACTCTGGGTCGAGCGACGAAGGAATTACCGCCAGGCATACCGGCACGCGCCCCACAGCACAGGCGTTCAAAAGAGTCGCGACGGCCGGGGCTGGGCCTATGGCATCGTCGTCTCGGAGCCAAAGTGCGGGCGGTGCCGCCCATTGCGCGATCTCTTCATCGAGAGCCTGCCAGGGCTCGGGCTCGATCACGCCCACTCTACCGCCGTGGCCCAGTCCGCGATCGCGGCCGCTGCATTGGCAGCACCGTCCGTATCAAGCATGCCGTTTTCGGGAGGATCACGGCGCCATGCGGTGTCGACCGCTGCCGCCAGCGTTTGGGGCGACAGCGATCGCTCGGCCACCACCTCGATCGGTGTCCAGCGCGCGAGTTCTTTGGCCCGCAATGTCTGTTCAGTTTCGGCGCCGCCCGCGTAGGGCACGATGACGGCGCGCGTGCCGGCCTCCAGAACCTCCATCACGGTGTTGTAGCCGCCTTGGCTGATCGACAGCGCCGCGTTAGTGACGAGCGCGGTGAAATCTGGGCGGCTGCGCTCAACGATGATGCCGGGCCCGGCCATTGCGGCAAGGTCATCGAAGGCGGCCTGATCCACGGTGACGCCGACCAAGATGCGCCACGTGCGGTTGCTCATTTTTGAGAGGGAGCGTGCGGCGATTGCTGTTTTTAGAAGATCGGCGCCAACCGCGCCACCGCCGGCTGAAACGATGACTTCATCCGACCCCTGCCCGGTATTGATCGCGCCGCGCCCAGTTCGATCGACGACATACCCTGTGTAATGAAGCTTATCGCGAATTCGATCGGCGAGCGGGAAGGTGCGGTCAAACGGAATCAAGTTCTCATCACCGTGAATCAGGACGTGATCGAAAAAGTCGCGCACGCGTTGGAACATCTCATCGTTGCGCTCGGGCTTTTTCTGCGCGACCAAAATGTCGCGAACCGATGAGACAACAACCGGCCGATGCTTGCTCGCGATGGCATCTTGCAAGACCGGCTCGATCTCAAAGCGCATTTGGCGGCGCCCAAAGGGAAACAACTCGAACATGATGAGATGCGCGTTGGCCGCCCGATATGCGGCAAGGAAGGCTTCGGCGCGCCGTTCCTTCCAATCGCCGTCAATAGGCCGGTTGTCATCGTCGACAAGCTCTTTGAAGAACAAGTCGGTTGCGCGAGTTGAGGGTAGTTGGACAAACTCGGCCGACCCGATGTTGAGGCCGGGGATATCTTGTCCCCCCGACACGATCGTGACCTGAAGTCCGCGGTCCGTCATCGCCCGTGTTAGCGTTGCTGCTCGTTTGAGATGTCCGATGCCCAATAAGTGCTGGACGTAGAACAGAACGCGGTGTGTCATTCGCCGGCCTGCAAAGGAATATTCATTTGGCGCGCCCTAATGCTTCCCGGCGTGATATCGAACAAGTGGGCCGTGGCGGGCCGAATCTTCACCGGTGGTTTGCCCAGCATGTCCCAGTCGTGCGCGGCCGCCATGACCACGCGAATTACACCGAGATGCGTGACGGCAACCACGCCGTCGGCTCTTTTTGCAATCTCATCAATCCACGATTGCACCCGGACCAGAACGTCGCGCGGCGATTCGCCGCCATCAGGCCGAAAGTCGAAGCCGCGCGCTTCATTTTCCGTCATGGCTTCGCCAAGGGTAGATCGCAACTCCCTGATCGTTCGCCCTTCCCAGTCACCCCATGACATTTCGATCAGGCGTGGCTCTGTTTTGGCGGGGCCAAACAAAAGGCGTGCAGTTTCTTGCGTGCGTTCTAGCGGGCTTGCGAACACCGGTAAATCGGTCAGCGCTGCCGGCGCCCGCCATGTCTCGACGGCGGCACGGCCCTCGGGGCTGAGCGGAATATCTGTGCGGCCCTGGGTGCGCTTTTCGGCATTCCAGGCGGTCGGCCCGTGCCGGATCAGTGCCAACAAGGTCACGTCGCTGCGCCCAACGGTTCCAATAATGTGCCCAGTTGGGCGGCAGCGCCGGCGAGCGACCGCTCCCGCGCCACGAAGGCCGCGGCTTGCCGTCCCATGGTCGCGCGCAAAGACGTATCGCCGAGTAGCCGCGACACCATCATTGCCAGACCTTTCGCGGCGCCAGGCGGGCCGAGTAGCGCGGTCGTGCCATCTTGGACGACGTCGGGGACGCCGCGTTCGTTACCGGCCACAACGGGGCAACCGGCGGCTTGCGCCTCAAGGAAGGCCATGCCGAACGCCTCTTCTACGGCCGGCCACAGGTACAAATCCGCTGCGGCGTAAAAGGCGGGCAACGCATCGGGGGCTAACGCCCCGATAAAGCGCACGCGATCTTGCCAAGGGGCCAACGTGGCCTTGATGGTCTCTGCGGCAGGCCCATCCCCAACGACGAGGTACCCAAAGTCGTTGCGGTCGAGTGACGCCAGGATGTCCGCAATCACCGCGTAGGACTCGCGCTTTGCATCGTCGCGCATCATCGCAACGGTGAGCACCCACGGTTGTTCGGTGTCGAGGTCATACGCCTCACCGATCGTGCTGCGATGTGCGCCGCGCTGTGACGCAGCCTTGGCAAAGGGTGTGTGGTCGAGAAAAGGCGGAAAGAAAACATTGCACTGCGGTTCGTGCAGCAGCGGCGCAACACAGTTCATGTCCAGCTTGGTCGGGCTGAGCACGAGGTCCGCCGCCTTGATGGCTGCGCCCGCGGCATTGTGCCCAAGCGCCCATGGGCCGTTCGCGCGTTTGGGTGCGTAGGAAGCCTCGGCGATCACGTAGGGAATATTGAGAGCTTGGCATACCGGGGGCCCGATCCAATCCGGCGCTTTGTAATAGACGTGATAGGTCAACCAAACATCGGGCGGATTGTTGCGCCACGTGGCGATCAGTCGTGCCGCTTCTTGAGCCGCAGCCTGTTGCTGAGCCCCAAGCCCACTTGCCTCGCGACACCAGGTCCGCAGGGTTGAGGCAACTTCGGGTACGTACCCCGCCTGTTGAAGTGCCGTCATGAACAGACGCGCGATACTGCGGTCACCCGACGGAACGGCATGATCGGGTGGTTTCATCGGCGCGTAGAACGCTGCGCGCATTCTACGCCGCCGCAATACGATGGTGGACGCCAAACCGATCGGCAAGCACGGCGAGACCTGCGTCCATGCCGAACTGCCCGCGCACGCGCCGCTCTCCTGCGGCACCCAACTGAGCTCGCAACGCCGGGTCACCGCAGAGTGCGGCGATCATGTCCGCCAATGCTTGAGGGTGTTCGGGTGGCACGAGGCGTCCGGTCTCGCAGTCGATGATCAGTTCCGGGATGGCCGCCGTATCGCTTGCGACGCACGCCAGGCCTTGGCTTTGGGCTTCCATCAAGACATTCGGCAAGCCGTCTCGATCGCCGCCTTTGGCGATGCGGCTCGCGAGAACGAAGAGGTCTGCTTCGCGATAAAGTTCCAGCACAGATTCTTGTGCGAGCGCGCCGCGGAAATCGACGCAATTACCGATGTGAAGATCATTCGCCATGGCGTGCAACTTGGTCGCCAAAGCGCCACCGCCAACATGGATAAACCGCCAGTGGACTGTGCTGGGAACGCGCGCTAAGGCGCGGAGCAAAACGTCGTAACCCTTTTTCTCGACGGCGCGCCCGACCGACAAAATGACGACGGGATTGAAGGCATCGCTTCCGTCCTTAGGATTACGCGGCTCAGGCCGCGGCGGGAATCGGTCGAGGTTCAAGCCGTGATACGACAGCGCGACCTTGCCCGGTTCTGCCAGGTCTGCGAGATGATAACGATGACCGGCGGTGCATGTCACGGTCCAGTCGGCGGCTGCGAGTTTTTCCTTCTTCTCCCAGGTCGGAATAGTCCAAATGTCTTTCGCATGGGCCGACATCGAAAACGGTTGGCCGCGCATCATCGCGGAGTAACGCGCGACAGATCCCGGTGTATGCATGAAATGGGCGTGGAAGCGGATAATGGTCTCGGGTGCCTCGGCGGCCAGCACGAGCGCTTGGCCGAAGCGGCGAATTCGGTTCGGAGTTCGGTCACGAACGAGATCCGCCAGCCATGCCCGCCTGGCGACGCGATAACCAGGCAGCTGCCGTGCGGCCCGCCAGCCACGCCAGACGCGGCGGGGCTCTTGGTAGAGATACTCAGGCAGATAAAGCACCGGGGCGCGGATCTCTCGGTGGACTGGGTGGGTCGCCGGATCGGTGGGGTGTCGGAGTGAGACGATACGGATGTCGAGCCCGCATTCTTCGAGCGCGCGAATCTCTTGCGCGATGAAGGTTTCGGAGAGTCGAGGGTAGCCTTTAAGGACGAACGCGACCGGGCCAGTCACCGCGGACACGGGATCACGCCTGGCGGGGGATCTGATCGTCGTTGGCCGCCTGTGCGACGTCGCTGACCCAGGGCTGGATGAGGCGGTTGACGTTCTCCAAGCCCTCCAAGAGGCCCGGCACCACCACGTCGGAGGGGCACTTTTGCTGGGGCAGGGCGCGGATTGCGGCTGCCATCCTTTTGGGTTCCAGGTCGCCGGTCGCCTCGAGCATGCGGATCAAGCCTAGCTCCTGGGCGCGGGAAGCTCGGATGTATTGCTCCATTCGCGGCTCGGTGCGAGGAACGACGATCGCGCGTTTGTCGAGCGAAAGAATCTCGCAAAACGTATTGTATCCGCCCATCGCGATAATTCCGGCGGCGTTTGCTTCAAGTGATTCCATTTGCGGATCAAACGTAATCGCTTCCACGCGCTTGAGGTTTGAAGCACGGCGCTTGAATTCCTCTTGGCGTTCGGGCTGCATGAAGGGACCAAGCACGAGCAGCGCGGGATACGGCAACAACGGATCGCTCTCATACGCGCGCAGCACCCACTCGATCAACTCCTCACCGTCGCCGCCACCACCTGTGGTGACCAACAAATAGGGTTCCTTGGTGACTTCAGGCGCCGCCCTTGGCAACGCAGTCTGTGGGACGTTGCGACGCAGGTAGCCGGTGTAGGTCATTTTGTCGGCAACGCTCCGCGGCATCGGTAGATCGGCGAGCGGTTCGCAAATCTGCGGCAGACCGTAGATCCAAATTTCATCGTAGAGACGACGCAGCGCGGGCATCGCATTCTTGCGCTGCCACTCCGGAGCAAGCAGCGTTGGCGAGTCCATGACATCGCGCAATCCAAGCACCAGTCGCGTACCGCGCTTCTTTAGCATCTCAAGGGTCTCGGTGACCTCGCCGCGCAGGCCAAGCGGCTCCTTGTCGACGATGAAAACATCGGGATCGAAGATGTCTGCCGTATGGCGGATGATCGACGAGCGCATTGACAATGTTTTCTCGAGATCGATGTCGAGGTTCAAGGTCGTGTACTCGCCGTTGCGCAGCTTAATGACGCCAGGGATACGAATGAAATCAACTCGTGCACGAAAGTCGAAGCTGCCAATGATCGGTGA
>JAPKDI010000081.1 GCA_026421105.1 Alphaproteobacteria bacterium
CCAACGTGCCGACACCCGGGCGCAGCGAAGCGCTTGGGATGAGTTTGTCCTTGCTGACCTCTGATACCCGTTCGGAGTTTCAACTCGGCGACGATTCCAAGGGCGTCGTGGTTACCGGTGTCGCTGGCGACAGCACCGCCGCAGAGCGAGGAATCAGGCCAGGCGACCTCATCGTCGAGGTCAATCAAGAGCCTGTCGCGTCTCCGCAAGAGGTTGCGGATAAGATCAAAGGCGTTCAAGACTCTGGTAGAAAAACGGTCCTGTTACTGGTTGAACGCGCGGGCGACCTACGCTTCGTCGCTGTCCGCCTCGACCAGGGGTAACGCGCTCTTTCATTAGGGCGAAACGGGGCGCTGCGGCGCCTCGTTTCTTTTCAGTCCGTTGTAATGAACTCGTCTCGCCGGTAGCCCTGAAGAAAAAGCAGGGCCGTCAGGTCATTGTGGATCACCTGGACGTCAGCCTTGGCGGCGACGGCGGGCTTTGCATGGAAAGCGACACCCAGTCCGGCGGCCTCAATCATCGCGAGATCGTTGGCGCCATCGCCGACGGCAATGGTCTCCCCAAGGTCCAAGCCCCGCTCGGCGGCGAGATCCTTGAGGGCCTCAAGCTTCGCGGCCCTCCCGAGGATTGGCGAAGCAACCAGTCCGCTCAGCTGACCACTGTCGTCGATGAGTAATTCGTTTGCCTGGTCAGTGTCGAAGCCCGTGCGCTCACGGATGCGTTGGGTGAAGAACGTGAATCCACCTGACACAAGGGCTGTCATGGCCCCATTTCCTCGCATCGTTGCCACCAGGGTCGTCGCGCCGGGCGTCAACATGATCCGCTCCCGGTAAACGGTTTCCATCGCCTTCGCGTCCAGCCCTACCAACATGGCGGCGCGAGAGCGAAGCGCCTCTTCAAAGTCTATCTCGCCGCGCATCGCACTCTCGGTGATGCGCGATACCGCCTCACGGAGGCCCATTGCGTCCGCCAGCTCGTCGATGCATTCCTGTTGGATAATCGTTGAGTCCATATCGGCGATCAGCAGCCGCTTGCGACGATGGGCCGTGGGCTGCACGCCAAAATCAACATTGGACCCGGCGACGGCCTGGGACGCGATCGACATCATCGCGTCTCGGTTTCCGCTGATAATCTCGAAATCGGCGGCCTCGCCTTTGCTGAGCCACACTGGTGCGGTCGTTTGAATGTCGGCCGCTGCCAAATCCTGCGCCAATTTCTCCAACGCGCTTTCATTTAGCGCGAGGCCATTCGGAACGCCAATCAACGTGAGGACGAGTGTCATGTGGAACGATCCGGTGTGACAAAGAGGAGAACAAACTGGTAAGGCTTCGGCACAACAATCAACTCATCGCAAATGGAACAACCCGTTGTCTTACTGACCGGCCCGACTGCAAGCGGCAAGTCGGCGCTAGCATTGGAATTGGCGCGGCGCCTCGAGCAGTTCGGCGGCGCGACGATTATCAATGCGGATAGTATGCAGGTCTATCGCGAGCTGCGCATTCTTACGGCCCGACCGACCATTGCCGACGAAGAGGCGGTGCCGCACCGGCTTTACGGGATACTGCCCGCGTCACAACCCTGGTCGGCCGCCACGTTCTGTGAGCAAGCTCGCGAGACCATCGCCGAAACGCAAGCCCAAGGGCGCATCGCTTTAGTGGTCGGCGGAACGGGTCTCTATCTGCGTGCGTTGGTCGAGGGTCTTGCGCGGATCCCTACCGTGTCGACGACGGTACGCGACGAGGCTCGCGCGATGATGGACCGGCTTGGGCCGAAGGCCTTTCACCAAGCGCTCGTGGGCCGAGATCCAGAAACCGCACAGAGGATCGGAGATACCGACCGCCAGCGGCTGACGCGGGCCTGGGAGGTGCTGACGGAAACGGGTCGTTCTCTCGCCGATTGGCAACGAGAACCACCGGTGGGGGGCCTTATGGGTCCCACCGTTTGCGCAGTGGTTGATGTCCCCCGCGAGGACCTCTACCGCCGCATCGATGCGCGCTTCACTGCGATGCTCGATGGTGGCGGCTTGGACGAGGCTGCCGCATTTTTGGCGACCGACACGCCGCTTGATGCCCCGGCAAGGCGCGCGGTGGGTGTGCAGGAACTGGCGAACTTTCTGTCGGGTTCACTCGATAGGTCCCAAGCCATCTCTGCGGGGCAGCAGGCAACGCGCCGTTTGGCCAAACGGCAGCTGACCTGGTATCGCAATCAAATTACGCATTGGCCGAGGTTGGAGCAATATTCGGAAACATCTATTAACAAATTCTTTGCAAAAATTCGCGCATAGTTGTTGACGGTTTTGGACGGAGGGGCTAGGTTTTCGCGAATCGTTAAGGAATCCGGGGCTTCTGGACCTCAGATTATGAAAAACAATCCGCTCTATGCCCTGACCGCGTCCGGTCAGGGCATAGAGCGGATTATTTGTTCGGCACCCCATTCCGGCAATTAGGTGGAGCAGATGAGCCACGATCAAATGAACGGCGCCGAAATGATCATCAAAGCCCTGATCGACCAGGGCGTCGAGGTCGTGTTCGGCTATCCCGGCGGTGCCGTGCTCCCGATCTACGATGCCATCTTCGGCCAGAACAAATTGCGCCACATCCTGGTTCGCCACGAACAAGGTGCGGTTCACGCGGCTGAAGGGTATGCGCGTTCTACCGGCAAAGTCGGTGCCGTGTTGGTGACCTCAGGTCCGGGTGCGACCAATGCTGTGACTGGGCTGACGGACGCCCTGATGGACAGTATTCCGATCGTCTGCATTACCGGCCAAGTTGCGACACACCTGATTGGCAATGACGCTTTTCAGGAGGCCGACACAACCGGAATTACGCGCCCCTGCACAAAGCACAACTATCTCGTCAAACACCCCGACGACGTCGCGCGAGTTGTCCACGAAGCCTTCTATATCGCGCGTAGCGGCCGTCCGGGCCCCGTCGTTGTCGATATGCCGAAGGATGTTCAACTCGGAAAAGGGACCTATGTGGGCCCCGAGAAGGTCGTCCATCGGACCTATCAACCGCGCATCAAGGGCGATACGTCTGCAGTCGAGCGAGCCGTCAAGCTGATCGCCGGTGCCAAGAAGCCAATTTTTTACACCGGCGGGGGCGTCATCAATTCCGGACCGGACGCGTCGGCCCGATTGGTCGAGTTTGCACACCTGACTGGCGTGCCTGTCACTAACACGTTGATGGGACTGGGGGCCTTTCCAGGATCCGACAAGCAATTTGTTGGCATGTTGGGGATGCACGGCACTTACGAAGCAAACAATGCCATGCACGACTGCGATGTCATGGTTTGCTTAGGTGCGCGATTTGACGACCGGATCACCGGCCGACTTGATGCGTTCAGCCCGAACTCGACGAAAATTCACGTCGATATCGATCCGTCCTCGATCAACAAGAATGTTTCGGTTGATGTGCCCATCGTGGGCGACATCGGGTCGGTCATTGAAGACATGATCGCGATCTGGAAACGCGATGGGCTCAAGACCGATCAAGCGGCCCTAAAGGAATGGTGGGGGCAGATCGACGAGTGGCGGTCTATCAACTGCCTGCGGTACGACCAGGACGATCAAACGATCAAACCGCAGTACGCCATTGAACGGCTCTACGAGCTAACCAAGGAGCGTGAGACGTTCATCACGACCGAAGTTGGGCAGCACCAGATGTGGGCTGCGCAGTTCTATAAGTTCGAGTCGCCGAACCACTGGATGACATCCGGTGGGCTTGGCACGATGGGCTACGGCATGCCTGCAGCGCTTGGTGTCCAGCTCGCGCACCCGGACGCGTTGGTTGTCGATATTGCCGGGGAGGCATCAATCCTGATGTGTATCCAGGAGCTGTCGACCGCGGTGCAGTACAATCTGCCGATCAAGGTCTTCGTGCTCAACAACCAGTACATGGGCATGGTTCGCCAGTGGCAGGAACTCCTTCATGGCGGCCGCTATTCGGAAAGCTACTCCGAGGCTTTGCCGGATTTCGTCAAGCTCGCCGAGGCGTTTGGGATGAAGGGTTTACGCGCCCATCGTCCCGATGAAGTGGATGGCCTGATCGACGAGATGCTACGAACTGACGGTCCGGTGTTTGCCGACGTTATGGTCGATAAGACTGAAAACTGCTTCCCGATGATCCCTTCGGGATCAGCCCACAACGATATGATTCTTGGGCCGGTTGACCGTCAGAACCGTGAGGTCTCTGAAGCCGGCAAGGCGTTGGTTTAGGCAGGTCTATGGCGGAAGTGGAAAAACGTTCGCGCCGGCACACTATTGCTGCGCTTGTGGATAACGAAGCTGGCGTATTGGCCCGTGTGATCGGCCTGTTTTCTGGCCGCGGCTACAACATCGAGAGCCTTACTGTTGCCGAAACGGATTCGACGTCCAAGATCTCGCGGATCACCATTGTCACCTCGGGCACACCGATGGTGATCGAGCAGATAAAAGCGCAACTCGGTCGCCTGGTCCCGGTTCACACAGTGAGCGACCTCACCATCGAGGGGCCGCATATAGAGCGCGAGCTCGCTCTCATAAAGGTCGCAGGGAAAGGCGAACCCCGCGTCGAAAGCCTCCGGATCGCGGATATATTTCGGGCTCGAGTGGTCGATAGTACCAATGACTCGTTTGTTTTTGAATTAACCGGCGCCAGCGCAAAGCTCGACGCCTTTATCGATTTGATGAAGTCCCTGGGGTTGGTCGATGTCTCACGAACAGGCATTGTCGCGATCAGTAGGGGCGCCGATTCGCTCTAGAATAATAACGCCAAGAGGATAGCTATGCGTGTGTATTACGACCGCGATGCGGATGTGAATTTGATCAAATCTAAGAAGGTCGTGATTGTCGGTTATGGCAGTCAGGGGCACGCCCACGCGATCAACTTGCGTGATTCCGGGGCCAAGGAAATTGCAGTAGCGTTGCGGTCGGATTCGACTAGCCGTGCGAAGGCAGAAGCCGAAGGTATTCGAGTGATGGACGTGTCTGACGCGGCCAAGTGGGCTGACGTCGTCATGATGCTCACCCCAGATGAATTGCAGCGCCACATCTATCGCGATCACCTGCATGAGAACATGAAGGAAAACGCGGCGCTCGTTTTCGCGCATGGCCTCAATATCCACTTCAAACTCATCGAACCACGCAGCGATCTCGATGTGTTCATGGTGGCGCCCAAGGGCCCTGGCCATACGGTTCGGTCCGAATACGTGCGCGGCGGCGGCGTGCCTTGTCTTATTGCCGTTGCGCAGGACGCGACCGGCAATGCGCACGACATTGGTCTGTCTTATGCCTCAGGGATTGGTGGCGGCAGGGCCGGCATCATCGAGACGACCTTCCGCGAAGAGTGCGAGACAGATTTGTTCGGCGAGCAAGTCGTTTTGTGCGGTGGCCTGACCAGCCTCATTCAAGCCGGTTACGAGACGTTGACCGAAGCCGGTTACGCCCCGGAGATGGCCTATTTTGAGTGCCTGCACGAGGTCAAGTTGATCGTCGATCTGATCTACGAAGGTGGTATCGCGAACATGCGTTACTCCATTTCGAATACGGCTGAGTATGGCGATTACACCCGCGGCCCCCGTATCATCACCCAGGAGACCAAGGCGGAGATGAAGCGTGTGCTGAATGAAATCCAATCCGGCCAGTTCACGCGGGACTGGATGCTGGAAAACGAGGTTGGGCAGACTAGTTTCAAGACCGTGAGAGCACGCGAAGCTCAGCACCCGATCGAGGAAGTTGGCGAGCGTTTGCGCGCCATGATGCCGTGGATTGCGCAGAACAAACTTGTCGACAAGGCGAAGAACTAGACACAAACCTCTCACTGGGGTCTGAGAGGGCCGGCCTCGCGCCGGCCCTTTTCGTATCCTCTAATGATAGTCTGAGGTGCGAGGGGTTCGCCGTTGGGCCAAGAGCGATCAGAGCGCGTCGTCGTCCTTCGCGGCTGATTAAAGGGCTTATCATCACAGTCGTCGTGCTCACTATGGCCGCGGCCCCTATCATTCAGTTTGTCCTACCCTTGCTATCGTCGTTACGGGAGATGAATCTCTCGACCGACGCCTTTGCCTAATTTATGCGCGCCGCCGGCCGTTGGGGCGTCGCGGCCTCCATCGGGTTGATGGCAATCCATTTGCTCATTCCGTTTCTCTCAGAATTCGTCGCGTTTTCTAATAGGCTGGTCTTCGGCCCGGTGTCGGGGGCGGTCATCACCTG
>JAPKDI010000082.1 GCA_026421105.1 Alphaproteobacteria bacterium
CTAAATCGATGCGCAGCAACAAGCAGGTCCGGGGTGTCCGGGGATTGTTTGCGCGCTACTAAATATGAGTGGGAGAGAGCCGATGGATGCGCGGGTTTTCGACAAGAGCAAGTTACCGAGCCGGCATGTAACCGTGGGTGCGTCGCGAGCGCCGCATCGTTCCTACTACTACGCGATGGGGCTTGGGCAAGAAGATATCGACAAGCCTTTTGTTGGTGTGGTCACCACTTGGAATGAGGCAGCCCCGTGCAATATCTCGCTATCTCGTCAGGCACAGGCGGTCAAAGTCGGCGTCAAAGAGGGCGGCGGCACGCCGCGCGAATTCACGACCATCACCGTGACAGATGGGATTGCGATGGGCCACGAAGGCATGCGCTCGTCGCTGGTCAGCCGCGAGGCAATTGCCGATTCGACTGAACTTACCGTTCGTGGCCATTGCTACGACGCTATTGTTGGCTTGGCTGGTTGTGACAAATCGCTACCCGGTTTGATGATGGCGATGGTGCGACTCAACGTACCGAGTGTTTTCATGTACGGCGGTTCTATTTTGCCAGGTCGCTTCCGTGGTAAAGACGTGACAGTGGTCGACGTTTTCGAAGCGGTCGGGATGCACCAAGCCGGCAAGGTCGACGATGAATATTTACATGAGTTGGAAAACGTTGCGTGCCCCTCTGCGGGGTCTTGCGGCGGCCAATTCACGGCCAACACAATGGCTACGGTGTCAGAGGCGATCGGCCTCGCCCTGCCGGGTTCGGCGGGCGCACCCGCTCCATATGAGACGCGGGACGAATACGCGGTTGCCTCCGGGAGGCAGGTGATGGATTTAATTCAATCGAATCTGCGACCGCGTGACATCGTCACGCGCCGGGCGCTTGAGAATGCGGCCACCGTCGTTGCAGCGTCAGGTGGTTCTACCAACGCTGCACTCCATTTGCCGGCGATCGCGCATGAATGCGGCATCGAGTTTGATCTCCATGACGTTGCGGAGATATTCAAACGCACGCCTTACATCGCCGACATGAAGCCCGGTGGAAAGTATGTCGCCAAGGATATGTTCGACGTTGGTGGCGTGCCGGTGTTGATGAAAGCGCTGCTCGACAGCGGACATCTGCATGGCGATTGCATCACCGTAACGGGAAAGACTATTGCGGAGAACCTCGTGGACGTGGTCTTCCCCGAGGATCAAGACGTGATCTACCCGGTCTCCAAAGCGCTTTCACCGACCGGCGGCGTCGTGGGTTTGCGCGGCAATCTTGCGCCAGAAGGAGCCATTGTGAAGGTCGCGGGCATGAAACGGCTCGAGTTCACGGGACCGGCGCGGGTCTTTGAATCCGAAGACGAGTGCTTCGCTGCAGTGCAAATGAAGCAATACAAAGAAGGCGACGTTCTCGTTATTCGTTACGAGGGGCCGCGCGGCGGCCCTGGGATGCGCGAAATGCTCGCGACGACGGCCGCGCTCTACGGGCAGGGTGTTGGGGACGAGGTTGCCCTAATAACCGACGGACGGTTCTCCGGGGGAACCCGCGGATTTTGTATTGGGCATGTTGGACCCGAAGCAGGGGTTGGCGGTCCGATCGGATTGTTGCGGGATGGCGATATCATCAAGATCGACGCTGTCAACGGCACGCTTGATGTAGATCTTAGCGATGACGAGTTAGCGGCGCGCCGTAAAGAGTGGAAACCGCGCAAAACAAACTATCAGTCGGGCGCGCTTTGGAAATATGCACAGCTGGTTGGCACGGCGGAGAAGGGTGCTGTGACTCACCCCGGGGCTGCTGCTGAGACACATATTTACGCGGATCTCTAGGCCGAGTTGTCAGGCTCATGGTCTCGATTGCCCGAACCATATTAAATGCGATGCCGCGGGTGGCCCGCGGCGCGCGGCTGCACATTGTACCTAAGTTGGCGACGCCGGTCGGCAGGGAAGCGATTGCGCTGGGCGACGGGCCGAATGAGATGCGACATATCCCTGGTCATGCGCTGGATCGCTCGGGCTTATGCTTATTGATCGTCAACGCAGGTGTTGAAGCCGTTGTTGCGTCGGAGATCGGGTTGATGGGCCGCTTGGGTCGTCCGCGTGTGACAATGCGTGAACCGTTGTTGCATGACGCCAGGGCATGGCCGCGTCACCTTGAGCCCGGCGATTCAGTCGTGGCCTATTTTGCCTCAAGTATTAAGCGCCATTCGGTACTCGCCCAGATGCGTCGGGCGTTTGTGGTCGATGACGATGGCAGGATGTTCACAGCGGCCAGTCCTGCATTGACCTACTTCGTTCGCGAGTACGCCGAGGGTGGGCGGGGTCGCCTCGTCCTCGGGTCACCGCGCCGCGCGAGCTAACCGTGAACGATCGCTGGCAGCGCCGAATGAAGCCTGAGGATCGGCGCCGTCGTGCGTACGGCCTGCCACGGCGAAACTGGATGGTGATCGTGATCATCATTGTAGCGATTGCGGTTTGGCAATATCGCGGCGGCGGCACCGCATTCGATGTGGCCCCGGATCTCCGCAACTACTCCCGCACCGAATTTGAAGCGGCCCAAATGCTGATGACGGCGGGCTTCGCCATCGTCACGACGCCTGCTGCCTGTCAGCAGAAATTTGATGTTTTCGACGATGACAATGATTGGAAATCGGCGGTCGAGGCTTGGAATGATCGGCACCAGCCGTTGATGGAAAAAGTTATTAAAATCTCTCAGGAGACGGGGCTCAGTGGCACCCGCGGGCAGAGCGCGGTGCAAAACGGCGCATTGCGCCTTGTCGAAACTCGGTTGGCCCAATGGAAGGGCCGTGAAGCCGCACAATGCGGCAATTTTGTCGATCAGATGAATAACGGCATTTGGGATCTGGGTGCGCTGCCCGAACTTCCCAACTTTATTGCGGCTATCGAGGCTGCGCCCGCTCAGGGTAAGACGCCCGCCGACAAATAGTTCGGCGACGGTGACGGGCGTCGCTAATGGGCGCTCAGTCTTCTAGGACGCACCATACCGGCACATGGTCCGACGGCTGTTTGCGACCCCGTTCATCGCGATCAATTCCCACCTCAGCCAGTCGGTCAGCGACGCGGGGCGATAGCAGAATATGATCAATGCGGATGCCGTGGTTTTTCTCCCAGGCACCGCGCTGATAGTCGAAATAACTCCATGCCTGCGCTAAATCCGGATGCAGAGCTCGGAAGGACTCAGTAAGTCCAAGATAGTTGATCTCGCGCCACAGCGCGCGTGATTCCGGGTGCGCGATGGCGTCCTCAAGGAAGGCGCCGGGGTCGAACAGATCTTGCTCGGCCGGCGCAACGTTCCAGTCGCCGCCCAACGCGAAATCTATATCGTCGTCTAGCATCGCCTGGGCGTGGTCGCGTAGCCGGCCCATCCACCGCAATTTGTAGTCGAATTTTTCAGTGCCTAGAGGGTTGCCGTTTGGAAGATAGAGCGAGCCAATACGAAGGCCCTTGATCGTAGCCTCGATATAGCGCGATTGCTCGTCGTCCGTGTTGCCAGGTAAACCGCGGCTCACATCCTCCATCGGGTGTTTCGATAAAATGGCGACGCCGTTGTAGGTGCGCTGACCAAGGAGTGCGATGTTGTAACCGAGGTCTTCGATCTCCAGCGCAGGGAACTTTTCATCCACGATCTTGGTTTCCTGGAGCAAGACAACGTCAGGTGCTTTCGCCCTCAAATAGTCGCAAACATGCGGGACGCGCACTTTAATTGAATTGACGTTCCAGGTGACGATTTTCATGAGATCCGATGAAAGGTTGCGTGGTATCGAGGTTCATCGGGGATACCATGTTCCATCCCAATGGCAAAGGCGTGGATGCTAGAGATGAGAGAGGGCAACCCCGATGATGACACTGCGCTTTACCCCCAACCCTAATTATATCCATAAGGTTCTCGTGGTGGCAGCGGAAGCCGGCATCACCGACCGGCTCGATTACCGCCTAACCAGACCTTTCGACGCCAATACCGACCTATGGCGGGACAATCCGCTCAACAAAGTGCCGACATTGGTGCTGGATGATGGCGAGGCACTCTACGGCGGTCCGGTCATCTGCGAGTACTTCGACTCGTTGCATGACGACGCCAAGATGTTTCCGCCGTCGGGGCGCGAACGCTTCACAGCACTACGCCAGATGGTGCTGGGTGAGGGCGTGTTCGAGGCTGCCGTGGCGCTTGATCAAGAAAGCTGGCGCGACGTTGGTGAAAGACGCGCCGATACAGTGGAACGGCAGTGGCTCAAGATCGTTCGGGCGCTGGATCAGATGGAACAGGATGCCGCGAGTAATCAGAGCTTGCACATTGGGCACATTTGCACCGCCGGCGGGCTATCTCGGCTCGACTATCGTGTGCCCACGTTCGGCGCCATTCTTGATGGTATCGATCCCACCTATGAGTGGCGCGACGGTCGTCCCACGCTGACAGATTGGTACGACACGCTATTGGCCCGGCCGTCGATGCGCTTCACGATTGACCGCGACCTTCAGCCGGCGCGCTACGAGCGCCCGGTACCTGAGCCGCTAGTGCCCTAAGCGACCGAGAAGCTGGTGCCGCACGAGCAAGTCGAGGCTGCGTTCGGGTTCTTGATTGAGAAAGCGGCGCCGATCATATCCTCGACGAAGTCGATCTGGGAGCCAGCAAGGTACATCAGCGACATGTTATCGGTGACGAGTTTGACACCGTCTTGTTCGACGATGACATCGTCATCGGTCTTGCTGTTATCGAACGAGAAACCGTACTGAAAGCCCGCACAACCACCACCGTCGACGACGACGCGAAGCATGACATCGGGGTTTTCTTCCTGGGTCATCAGGAAGGACACCCTTTTGACGGCATTGTCGGACAGGGAGAGCAAGTGTGCTGGATCGGACATACCCTCCTATGTAGGGCAATTTCATTGCGAGTCAATCGCAGACCGGCCCGGGGTACCGGTGTGCCGCATCTACGTGCGGTGGCGGCCGTTGCGGCCCGCAAACCCCGGGGCTAGGGTCCGCCGATGTCAGTCCGTCAGCCTCTTGCTCCCTATGCCTGCGATCCGGCGCGAAGCCGCGGTCGTCAGCATGCCGAGGCGGAAAGCGCTATGCGGACGCCTTTCCAACGTGACCGGGATCGCGTTATTCACGCCGGCGCCTTCCGCCGCCTAAAGCATAAAACGCAAGTCTTCGTCTACCACGAAGGTGACTACTACCGAACGCGTTTGACCCATTCGATCGAGGTGGCGCAGGTAGCGCGCACGATCGCAAGAAGCCTGGCCCTCGATGAAGACTTAGCCGAGGCCCTCGCGCTAGCGCACGACCTTGGCCACACACCGTTCGGGCATGCGGGAGAAGATGCCCTCGACGCGGCGATGGAACCCTATGGTGGTTTTGATCACAACGCGCAGACCCTTCGGGTGCTCACCGATCTCGAGCATCGCTACGCAGAATTTGATGGACTGAATTTGACGTGGGAGACCCTCGAAGGGATCGTCAAACACAACGGACCGCTGACTGGGCCTTATGCGCCGAAGGAGGAGCCCATCGACGGCACCATCCTCAAGTTCAACGATGTGTTTGACCTGGGCCTCGACACGTTTGCCGGGGTGGAAGCGCAGGTCGCCGCAATGGCCGACGATATTGCCTACAACGCTCATGATATCGACGACGGTGTCCGCGCTGGCCTGTTTCGTCTTGAGGATTTTCGAGGGGTGCCATTGGCGGGCACAGCGGTTGAGGATGTTCTGAGCGGCAACCCAGCCCTAGAGCAGTCGCGGGCTGTTAACGAGGTCACCCGACGGGTGATTGACGCGATGGTTGTCGATCTGCTGGATGAGACCAAAAGGCGGTTGGGTGCCGCGAAGCCAACTTCCGCAGATGAGGTGCGCGGCTTGGATCGATCGGTCGTTTCATTTTCCGGGGGGCTTGCAGAGGCCGACCTGGCACTGAAAGCGTTCTTGTTTGAGAATATGTACCGCCATGCCCGGGTTAACGAGATGACCGCAAAGGCGCGTGGGGTCGTGACCGACCTCTTCAGGCATTTATTTTTGCGATCCGAAGAACTTCCTGGCGAGTGGCAAGCGCATCTCACCAACGCGGCGGATGAGGCTGATCGTGCCCGAGTCATCGCGGATTACATTGCAGGGATGACCGACCGCTACGCCTTGCAGCAGCACGCCA
>JAPKDI010000083.1 GCA_026421105.1 Alphaproteobacteria bacterium
GGCGCAGCATTCGCCAGACTTTTGGCCGCAGCACTGCGCGATAGCGACGTACCCGCGATCGCAGGTCCAGAGGGGTCGGCCAACCGATATCTGTTCAGCGGACAAGCGACCGTTGGGAAGACGAGCAGCCGGGACACTGTGGTGTCGAGCCGGTGGCGACTGATTGATCCTCGTGGCACCGAAGTTTTCGACTTCGATCTTCAGCGCCCGCTAAGCACCGTAGGCTGGCGAACCGGCGATCCCGCGACGCTAGCGCTGCTGGCGGAAACGGTCGCCACCGAAGCCGCACGAAGGTTGTCGAGCGCACGACGCGACCCGCAACCGGCGTTCCAACCTGATCGGCGTGTCGCCGTGTGGCCCGTCGACGGCTTATCCAATCCCCGGTCTCAAACCCTGGTCCGCGCAATGGAGGCCGCCTTACGCGCGCGCAGCGTTTCGGTTGCTGCCCAGGATGACCCCGACGCATTGGTTGTCACCGCCTGGTTCACCCGTGCGCTGGAAACTTCGGGCGAGCGAATCACCGTGGACTGGGTCCTCACGCGACCAAACGGTCGAGAGATCGGCGTGGTCCAACAAAGCAACCTCATTGCCATTGGTGCGATCGACCAGGGTTGGCCCGAAGCCGCACCCGTAATCGCCGGCGCCGCGGCAGATGGCCTTATTGAAATGATGGTTCTCGGAAGCACAGCGGGGTCGTGACGTCGATTTTCGATCTCGCATTGCCCAACGGAAGCCCCTATATGCTTCACCTATTGCCGCCACCGGCCCGGTAGGGTGCGACTTGAAATTTCGGTTGGAAACCAGATGAACGACCTCGACCACTTGCTTGACGGGTATCGCCGTTTCCAACGGAATGACTTCGCTCGCCAAAACGAACTCTATCGGGACCTTGCCGAAACCGGACAGTCCCCGCGCGTGATGGTAATCGCGTGCTGCGATTCACGTGCCGATCCGGCGATGATTTTCGATGTGGCCCCCGGCGAGATCTTTGTCGCGCGCAACGTCGCCAATCTGGTCCCGCCATATGCGCCGAGCGACAACCATCATGGTACCAGTGCCGCCCTTGAGTTTGCCGTCACAGGACTGGGCGTTTCGCACATCGTGGTCCTCGGCCACGCTCGATGTGGCGGCATTGCCGCCAGCCTCGCTGGTGCCGAAGAGGGAAGTTTTATCGGGCACTGGATGGCGATCCTGGACGAAACACGCCGAAGCATCGACGCCTCGGCGTCCGAGGAAGCACAGCAAGTAGCGCTAGAACGCGCCGGGATAGGCCAGTCGATCCGAAACCTGCTGACTTTCCCGTTCATCGCCGAAAGGGTCGATACCGGGAGCCTCTCGTTGCACGGCGGCTACTTCGATATCGCGACCGGTGTGCTCAATCTTAGGGACCCGGAGAGCGGCAATTTTTCTGAGGTGATCTGAGGGCGGCTCAGCATTTACATGCGAACCACCCGTTGTTACAGTCCGCGCGCTTTTGATGCCCTTTGGGTTTATCCATGTCGCCAAGCAGTCGGCCAGCAGCCCGCCAGTAATGAAAATTATCGCCGGCAACAGCAATAGACCATTGGCCGAGGCGGTCGCCGCCTACCTCAATCTTCCGTTGTCTAAGGCCTCAATTCGGCGCTTTGCCGATATGGAGGTATTCGTCGAGATTCACGAAAACATGCGTGGCGAAGATGTCTTCGTATTCCAGTCGACGTCCTATCCGGCGAATGACAACCTGATGGAATTGCTGGTGATCATCGACGCGGTACGTCGGGCCTCGGCTCGTCGGATCACCGCGGTGATCCCCTATTTCGGTTATGCCCGGCAGGACCGCAAGCCGGGCCCGCGCACCCCGATCTCCGCGAAATTAGTGGCCAACATCATCACCGAAGCGGGGGCAGACCGGGTCCTGACGTTGGACCTCCACGCTGGCCAAATTCAGGGGTTCTTCGATATCCCCACCGACAACCTTTATGCGGCGCCGATCGTCGCGAAAGACATCAAAGACCGCTACCCGAACGACAATCTGATGTTTGTCTCGCCCGATGTCGGCGGGGTCCTCCGGACGCGAGCCGTCGCGCGACGCCTGAACGCTGACCTCGCTATTGTCGACAAACGGCGCGAGCGCGCCGGGGTCTCCGAGGTGATGCACATCATTGGTGATGTCGAAGGCCGGCGCTGCATCATGATCGACGACATCGTCGATTCGGCGGGCACGCTGTGCAATGCCGCCAACGCCCTGAAAGAACATGGCGCCGAATCCGTCGTGGCTTACGTCACTCATGGCGTCTTGTCCGGCGGCGCCGTCGCCCGGGTGGCCAGTTCCGCCCTGGAAACCCTGATAACAACCGACACAATCGTGGCCACTGAAGCCATGCGCGTCTCGGAAAACATCAGGCGCCTCACCACGGCGCCGCTGATGGCCGAGGCGATGCGCCGAATCAGCGATGAATCCTCGGTTTCCAGCCTCTGGGACTAGGAATCACCCCTAAATAGGTTTAGAAAGCGCCGCTTTAGTGCTGCCGGCACCCCTGGAGGCCGGGGCATAAGTGGGCTTTAGCCCACCGAAAACATTGGAGAATTGCGATGAGCGACCAACATGTGATCGCCGCGCAGGTGAGGGAGCGGGCTGGAAAAGGGGCCGCCCGCGCTGCCCGCCGAGCCGGCATGGTTCCGTGCGTCATCTATGGCGCCAAAAAAGATCCGACGATTGTCACGATCGAACGCCGCAAATTGGTGTCGGAGATCGAAAAAGGCGGATTTACTAGCCGTCTGCTCGACCTCGACATTGGGAGCGGCCAAGAGCACGTCCTACCGCGAGATATCCACTATCACCCGGTAACCGACGTTCCGATGCATGTCGATTTCCTGCGGGTTACTGATTCGACCCTCATCAACGTCCAAGTGCCCGTGCAGTTCGACGGCGAGGAAGAATGCCCAGGTCTGAAATTGGGCGGCGTGCTCAACATCGTGCGTCATGACGTTGAGCTGAAATGCCGCGCCGGCGCCATACCCGAAATCCTATATGCCAGCCTCGATGGCTTGGACATTGGCGACAGCATCCGGATTAGTTCGATTGAACTCCCTGGTGGCGCCAAACCCGTCATCACTGATCGCGACTTTACGGTTGCCACGATTGCCGCACCGACAGTTCAGGCGGATGTCGAAAAAACCGTCGAGGGTGAAGAAGGTGCCGAGGGTGAAGAAGGTGCCGAGGGCGAAGGCCAGGCGAAAGAAGAAGGCGGCGAAGGCTAGGCAGCGCGCCTCGCCTTCCCGTCTAGGCTCTCATGGTTCTTCTGGTTGGGCTGGGCAACCCCGGCCAGGACTACGCCAAGAATCGGCACAACATCGGTTTTATGGCGGTCGACGAGATCGCGCAGCGTCACGGCTTCGGGCCTTGGCGTCACCGGTTTCAAGGCCAGGCCGCCGACGGTCGTTTGTCGGGCAAACGCGCCTCTGCACTGAAGCCCGAAACCTACATGAATGACTCCGGTCGCTCCGTTGTAGCGGCCATGCGTTATTACCGACTCGAAGCGGAGGACGTCATCGTCCTATACGACGAAATCGATCTCGACGCCGGCAAGGTCCGTTGTAAACAAGGTGGCGGGAACGCCGGGCATAATGGACTGCGCAGTCTCGATTCTCACATCGGCCGAAACTATGTGCGGGTGCGCCTTGGCATTGGGCACCCCGGTGACCGGGACCGGGTGTCAGGCCACGTGTTGGGCAATTTCTCGAAGGCTGACATGATTTGGGTGACGGACGTGATTGATGCAGTGAGCGACGCGATCCCGACTTTGGCCGTCAGCGACGCGCCCGGCTTTTCGAATCAAGTAGCCCTAAGGCTCGCTCCTGCCAAGTCGGGCGCGAAGCCCGGCGGCGCGTAGGACATCTCATGGGGTTCAAATGCGGCATCGTTGGCCTGCCTAATGTTGGCAAATCGACGCTCTTCAACGCGCTGACCAGCACGGCCCAAGCCGAGGCCGCGAACTACCCATTTTGCACGATCGAGCCCAATGTAGGGCGCGTGTCGGTCCCGGATGAACGACTTGCGAAGATCGCCGGGCTCTCAAAGTCGGTACAGATTATTCCCACCTACCTCGATTTCGCCGACATCGCCGGCCTGGTGCGTGGCGCTAGTAAGGGTGAAGGACTGGGCAATCAGTTCCTCGGTCACATTCGCGAGGTCGATGCCATCGTCCACGTCGTGCGGTGTTTCGAGGACGAAAATGTCACGCACGTCGAAGGTCGCATCGATCCAATTGCCGATGCCGAAACCGTCGAAACCGAATTGATGATCGCTGACCTTGAGAGCCTTGAACGACGCGCAGACGCGCTCGGTAAAAAGGCCAAGGGCGGTGACCGCGATTCCAAGGCCCAGCTGGAACTCATGCAATTGGCGCTCGATGCCTTGCGCGACGGCCGACCAGCTCGCACAGCCCAAGTGCCCGACGACGATCGGCGTGCCTGGCTCAGCCTACAACTGTTGACCGCTAAGCCGGTTCTCTATGTGTGCAACGTGGAAGAAGAGTCGGCGGCCAACGGCAACGCCGCTTCCGACGCGGTGGCGGCATGGGCCGCAGAGCAGGGCGCCGGCTGCGTCGTGATTGCCGCAGCGATCGAGGCCGAGGTTGCGCAGATCGAGGATCCCGAAGAGCGCATCGCGTTCTTATCCGAGATGGGCCTCACCGAGACCGGCCTTACCCGAATCATTCGGGCCGGCTACGACCTGCTCGCGTTGATCACCTATTTCACGGCGGGGCCGAAAGAAACCCGCGCCTGGACCGTGCGCCAAGATGCCAAAGCGCCCGAAGCCGCGGGGGTCATCCATACTGATTTTGAGCGCGGCTTCATTCGCGCCGAAACCATCGCGTATGACGACTTCGTCGTGGGTGGCGGCGAGGCCGGTGCCAAAGAAGCTGGGAAGATGCGCGCCGAGGGCCGCGACTATCAGGTCCGTGACGGCGACATTTTGTTATTCCGCTTCAATGTGTGAGGACCGATGACGCGTTACCTCGAAGACATCACGGTTGGCGATAAGATCGCGTTTGGGCCCTACGAAGTCACCGAACGCGAAATCATCGAGTTCGCCACGAAGTACGACCCGCAACGTATTCACACGGATCCGGCTTTTGCCTCTAAAAGCGACATGGGCGGGCTGATCGCGAGCGGTTGGCACACCTCAGCCATCTTCATGAAGATGATGGTCGATTCGATCATGGACAAATCGAGCGGCATGGTGTCGCCTGGAATCGATGAGTTGCGCTGGCTTCGCCCGGTACGGCCGGGGGATATTCTGCGGGCTGAAGGCGAGGTCATCGGTGCGCGGACCTCGCGGAGCAAGCCGGACCGGGGTATCGTGAAGACTCGTTACAAGGTACTCAACCAAGACAATGATGTGGTTATGGGCCTAACGACCAACAATTTTATGCGGCGCCGCGACGCTGCCCGGGGCCAAGGTGAAAACCATGGGTGAGGACATCGCATTGAAGGCCGAGGACGGCTTCGAACTCGACGCCTATCTCGCACTGCCGTCCGGAACGCCTAAAGGGGCGGTCGTTGTGGTCCAGGAAATATTTGGCGTGAATGGGCATATTCGCGAAGACGCCAACACGTTCGCTGCGGCTGGCTACGCTGCAATCGCGCCGGGCATGTTCGATCGCATGCAAAAAGGCGTCAATCTGGCCTATGACGCTGATGGCGTTGAGGCCGGTCGCGGATTTGCCATGAAGGCCGATTGGGACAATGTCGTAAAGGACGTGCGGGCTGCGTCAGCTGCGGTCAAGCAATACGGCAAGGTGGGCCTCGTCGGGTATTGCTGGGGCGGCACCGTGGCGTGGGTTTCAGCGGTCCGCGATTGTGGGGTCGATAGCGCATCGGGCTACTACGGCGGCAAAATCATCGAATTTGTCGACGAACCGCCCAAGGTGCCGGTCATGCTGCACTTCGGCGACAAAGACCATGGCATTCCCGTCGAAACAGTTGAGAAGATCAAAGCCGCTCATCCTCAAGTGCCGGTTTACCGTTACGCCGAGGCAGAACACGGCTTCCATTGCGATCAGCGCCCGTCGTACCACGTCGAGAGTGACAAGCTTTCGACCGAACGCACGATGGCCTTCTTCAAAAAACATATCGGCTAACGAC
>JAPKDI010000084.1 GCA_026421105.1 Alphaproteobacteria bacterium
AGTCTTGCCCTGAGCGTTTTATGCCGGTGTAAGGCATGTGATGGGTATAGGAATATTTCACTGTTCTCATCCTCCGCAGACGCGCACGACCGGTACGATTTCGCTAGATGCTAACACTTGGTAACACCACAGACAGAGCGTCGTTGGTGCGTGTTCGCGGTGTGAGCGATAAAGGGCGATGAGCGGCGTGATCGCTTCATGGAGCACCTCGAAATAACAAGAGTTGCCGGATGACAATCGAACCAAGGCCTAATCAGGCTCGCGGTGGGGACACCTAATGCGATTCCCGCTCTGCGACCACAAGGGTCATAATGTTGATCGTCGGGCCCCGACAGCAGAAAAACACCACTATATGAAGTTCTGTCCTTCAGACGTCACGCCGATTCGGCCTCGGTCGTCGACGTTTCTTCCCGGGGCGCTGAAAATAACAAAGTTTTGGTTTCGTTTAGTAATTTAGAGCGCGCGCCGTGCCGATGCGGTGCGCGTATAGCGCATGCTGTGCTGACAAGTCCAACCGTAGAGGCCCTATGCCTACCCCCTATCTCAAGCGCATTCTCGATGCGGAACTTGATCCCAACATTCACGGTGAACTCACCGAAGGTTTACACGGCCGTTTTTCGAAATACTATTCCGATGGCGACATTTGTAAACTTGGCACTGTCGGCGCGGTCCTCACCAGTATGACGAAGATGCTTTTCGGTTATGATCTGGTCGAGCGTGCACCCAACTGCCCGATCGTGTCATTCAGTGGCGCAACCGAATGATCGCTCAGTATCGGCACGCCGCGAGCGCAGGATGAATACAGCGATGCAAAGCGAAGCTTGGCGGCCACCCTCCACGTTTGAAGAGCGCGTCAAAGCGCTCCTCATTCCGCCACGGCTTTACATTCGCTACAAGGTGATCAAGGAACGCCTCAAGGGAGAGGCGGAGATACGCCTACTTTCCTTTCTGGTCGATCGCAACCGAAACGTGGTCGATGCCGGTGCTAACAAGGGTACCTACACGTTCGTCTTTGGTCAGCTTGCGAAAAAAGTTTACGCGTTCGAACCGAACCCCAAAATGTTTGACATTCTGAAGCGAACTGCCGGCCGCAACGTCCTCCTCTCGCCGCTGGCACTTTCTAATGCGGCGGGTGACATGGAGTTTCGCGTCCCGCGCTATGGCAAGGGTAGCTATTCTAACCAAGGTGGCACGCTCAGCGCGATCAAGGTCAACGAGGATTACGCTGCCATGCCGGTCAAAGCCGACCGCCTCGATGCGCTTGATCTGCACAATATCGGCTTTATCAAAATTGATGTCGAAGGATCCGAGTCCGAAGTTCTTCAGGGTGCGCGCGAGATCATTGCGCGGGACCGCCCAACGCTGATGATCGAGATCGAAGAAAAGCATACCCAAGTGCCGATCGAGGATGCGTTAGACGAGGTTTTGGCCCTAGGCTATGACGGTTTATTTTTCGATCGAACCACTCAAGCGCTGCGATCAATTAGTTGTTTTGATCCCGAGCAGCATCACCGCGATCCCCGAAAGGGTTATGTCTTCAACTTCATCTTCCTACCTAAATCCGACGCGGGTAACTGACGTTATGCGGCGCAGAAAAATGCGGAACGAGGCCACGGTAGATCAATCATGTGCATCGATCTTAGGCAGGTCCATTACTACACCGCTGGCTAAGTCTTCGCGGGCAATGGCAAGAACCTGGCCATTTTGAATCACGCCTCACCGTTCGCCGCACGCGCTCAACCCGCTGACCAGGGCGCTGGGGCAAGGGTCCTACCCTGGCGCCGGACATCCTCTGCCAAGGCGATTTCTGCACGCCCGATTAAGCGCACGCAATACTGTGCTCATCACTGGCGGGTCGACTGAAGACTTGGGAAGACCCCTTCGGGACAGTCACGTAGTCTCGAAATACGGTGACCAGTATCCATAAGGCGCTAAACAACGGCTTCTTGCATTCGGTGCAGTGGCGCACATAGATCGTTAGCGGTTCGGCCTTCAGGTCGTGGTGGATTGCGCCACGCGGGCAACCGCCCGCGCAAAGCGTAGGCATGATCGTCTCCTCCTTAGAAGCGGCCGCCGCTGAAGCGCCCGATCAGCGGCGTGCCGGATAGTAATGAGATCAAATGAGCGACCATCAACACGGCTAGCACAAGCGCTGCGAACTGGATGCCGCCATACGGTAGCAGGCTGACATGTCCAAGCTCGCGCGGCCGGCGATGCTGGTATAGCGCCACGACAAAGACCGCTGCGGCGGCCGCAAGGAGGAATAGCGTTGTGGATAGTCCCATGGTGCCATTCTAAATGGGATGCCGAGGTGGCTTGCTCAAGTCTTCGTCACGGGTGGCGCGTTGCCCGTACGCAGCCTTCGCCTTACCATTAGCATAAGCCTCTGTGGGGAGCCGATGAACGCTGCAATAGTAGAAGACCGAACGCGGGTGCTTGCTGACTGGGTTGCAGGCCTTTCAGTGACGGACCTAACTGACGTAGACCGCGCCCAACTCGATAAGCTCATTCTCGACCACCTCGGTGTGTGTTACCGCGGCACCTTCTTGCCGTGGGGCGACGCGTTGCAGCGTTATGCCCATCCCTACGCAGGCACAGGCAGCGCTGTGGTGTTCGGTAGCAATCTCAAGGTCATTCCTGCAGTAGCGGCTTTAGTTAACGCGACGTGTGCGCACGGGCTTGAACACGACGACACCCACGACGAAGGCATGAGCCACCCTGGTGCCATAGTCATTGCGGTTGCGCTAGCGATAGCGAGCGAAAAAGGCCTGTCGGGACGTGAGGTCCACCCGGCCATTGTCGCGGGGTACGAAGTGATGGCCCGCGCCGGCATGGCATGTGGGCCCGACATCATGCATCACGGGTTTCACCCGACGGCACTTTTTGGCGGGTTCGGCGCCGCGACCACGGCGGCTAAGCTGCTCGAATTACCCGCACAATCGATCGTTGAGACGTGGGGGCTCATGTTGTCGATGGCAGGGGGGTCAATGCAGTTTTCGCAAGATCCACACGGCACTGTGGTCAAGCGACTTCACGGCGGTTACGGCGCGCACAACGGCACCATGGCCGCCCAACTCGCCGCGCTCGGTATTGCAGGCCCATCGCAAGCGTTCGACGGTAACTACGGTCTGTGCAACTTGTTCTCGGGTTCGCCCGATCTCGATCGCCTGACGCGGACCGCCGGTGCGCCTTATGAGATTCACAGGATCAGCTTCAAACCTTACCCATCATGTCGCCTCTTTCATTCGACGATTGACGCGTTGCGCGAGGTGACCGACGGTTTCTCCGCGGCAAATGGTGATATCAAAAAAATTGTTGTTGGTGGTCCGTCGGTGTTTAAGACCCAACACATGATGTATCGCCCGACCTCGATGATGGCAGCGCAATACAGTCTGCCCTTCGTTCTTGGTGCGGCGCTCATTGCGGGGCCGTATTCCGAGCAGGTTTTTGCAGATGAGAACCTGGGCGACACGGATGTGCTCGCGATTAGCGATCGAGTCAGCGCGGTGGTCGACGACAAGTTAGAGAATGCTTTCCCAGCGCATTTCGGTAGTTGGGTCGAAGTCACCTTCAAAGACGGCGAGACTCGACAAAAAGAGGTGATGGATTCCTACGGCACGCCGGCCAATCCGATGGATACAGCCGCGCTGTTAAAAAAGTTCACAGGTCTTGTCACAGGCGCCAAGCCTGACTTCCCCGTAGCGCAGGTTGATGCACTGGTCCGCGGACTCTCCCATGATGCCGACGTTTCTCATCTCACAGGTTTATTTGCCGCATGACATCGCTTCACTATCTCTCCATTGCCGAATTGCAGGAGGCCTATCGCAAGGGGACCTATTCTCCTGTTGAGGTTACGCAAGCGGCGCTCGAGCGCATTGCCGTGCTCGACCCCAAACTCAAGGCGTTCATCAAGGTCACCGAAGAAACAGCGTTGCGTCAGGCCCGCCGCGCCGAAGCCGAAATCAATGCAGGGAATTTTCGCGGACCACTCCATGGTGTCCCCATTGCCCTTAAAGACCTTTACGACACCAAGGGTATTGCGACGACTGGTGGGTCGATGGCTCTGCAAGACCGAGTGCCCGAGCACGACGCCACCGTCGTCAGCCGTCTTGCTAACGCGGGCACAGTTCTGTTGGGCAAGCTTGCCATGACAGAGGGTGCCTTCATTGAACATGCGCCGGGAATGCCTACCCCAGTCAACCCTTGGAACCCGGCGTGCATGACCGGGCTTTCATCGTCCGGTCCTGGGGTCGCAATGGCGGCCGGCCTGGCCTATGGCTCGCTCGGTTCAGACACGGGCGGATCGATCCGATTCCCCTCAGCGTTATGCGGCATCACCGGCCTCAAGCCAACTTGGGGCCGAGTCAGCCGCCACGGTGTCTTGGCCCTGGCTGATACCCTGGATCATGTTGGCACTATGACCCGTTCTGTGGCCGATGCGGCCGCGATGCTCAACGCGATCGCCGGGCACGATCTGAACGACCCCACATCGCTTGTGGATAGAGCGCCGGACTATGTCGCGCATCTTGAACGCATGGTCAAAGGTGTGCGTATCGGTGTCGACGAGGCCTATTGCGGCGACGGCGTGGACCCCGAGCTGCGCGACTCGGTTCTCGGCTCCCTAGTGGTTTTCCAAAAACTGGGTGCCGAGGTCAAACGCATCGATATGCCGCCGATGAATGACTTCGTGCCCAATTTTTCTGACCTTGTCTCCATCGAAGCGGCGGTCGCGCATGCGGATACGCTATTGCCGCTCAAAGACAAACTCGGTCCGGTCTACCGTGAGGTGCTCGAACGTGGCGGTACGCTCAGCGGGCGCCACTACGCCGCGTTGAAGATTGCCGGATTAGGGTTCGCCGGTCGGCTGCGCGCCTTGTTTGAAGAAGTCGACCTAATCTTGTGCCCGTCCTGGCCGACGCCGGCTGTCGAAATCACCGAGAACGCGTTGGGCGACATCGAGGACCAAGGCGATCTTTTGCGCTTTACCGGCCCGTATAATCTCACCGGCAGCCCGACGCTATCGATCCCTTCGGGGTTCAACGCAGCAGGCATGCCGCTTGGCCTGCAACTAGTGTCGCGACACCTTGAGGAAGAGTTGCTGTGTCGCGTCGGCCATGCCTACCAGCAAGAAACCGACTGGCACCGGCATTTCCCACCGGTTTAAGAAGGCATAACCATGGCGCGTTTTCTCCGCAGCAGCACCGTTCTTGCCATCCTTGCCGCACTTTGGATTGCACTGCTGCTGGGCGCTCAGTTTGGCGGTTGGGCCGCGGAGCAACCCGCAGCGACCGTTGTGCTTCTTATCCTCGGCGTGGTGACGGTGATTGTCATTCTCTACCGATGGGGCGTCACCCAAGATGCAGTTGTAGACCGCTTCGTTGAGCGCGCGCGGATGGCCGACGAAGTTGACAAGATTCTCGAAGAAGAAGACAAGTCGGCGGCGCTCGAGGCGGGGCCGCTGCCCCAGAACCGCACTCCACAATAAACCCACGGATCTCAGGGGCTTAAACCACTCCCCCTTGGGCGAGGGCGGGAGTAGGATGCGGCAAACCAAACATTGTATTGCAAGGAATCCCCTTCATGATCGACCTTTACTACTGGCCGACCCCGAACGGTCGCAAGATTTCCATCATGATGGAAGAGACCGGCCTCGTGCATAACCTGGTCCCGCTCGACATCACTAAGGGTGAACAGTTCGAATCCGAGTTCCTCAAGGTCAGCCCGAACAACAAAATCCCTGCTATTGTCGACAGTGAGGGGCCGAACAATCGGCCGCTGGCGCTATTTGAGTCGGGCACCATTTTGGAATACCTCGCCGGCAAGTCCGGCAAGTTGATGCCCAAGAGTGCGCGCGAAATGTGGATCACGCGCCAATGGGTGATGTTCCAGATGGGCAACTTCGGCCCGATGTGGGGCCAGCAGGGGCACTTTACGCACTACGCGCCCGAGAGCGTTCCCTACGCGATTGAGCGCTACACAAAAGAAGTACTGCGTCTGCTTGACGTCATTAACTTTCGGCTCAAAGAGGCTGAATACCTCGCGGGTGACGAATACACCATCGCCGATGTGGCGACCTTCCCGTGGGCAACAACCTACAACCGTCGCGACATCGACATTTCAGAATACCC
>JAPKDI010000085.1 GCA_026421105.1 Alphaproteobacteria bacterium
GCACCTATCCTATCTACGCTTCAAAACAGCGGACAACACGTTACCGGACCCTGCAACGCTACGCGCATTGTTCGTGGAAGCCGGAATTGACCATACCCGTCCTGTCGTTACCACGTGCGGCGGTGGGGTCGCCGCCGGCTTGGTAGCGCTCGGCCTTGAACGGATAGGGCACACTGACTGGGCGCTCTATGACGGTTCGTGGGCTGAATGGGCGGCGGAAACAGATACGCCGGTGGAGACCGGCGATACTTAGCTATTCATGATTGTCGGCATTGATACCGTTAGACGCACTTTGATTTGGAAGGAGCCGCTTGTGGACAGGCCCTTCGTGTCTCGTCGGCTGGGGCTATCTTTGCCGGAACCCTTTATCGCCGTACTTTTTGCGACTGTTATGGGCACGCGGTTATTTAGATGTCAGCGGTCTATTCGTTGGCGTGCGTGAGCGCGTCAACGTAATCAACGACCTCGTCGGTCGTCACTACATCACCCAGAAAGCGATCGATGTCGAACAACGTGATTTCGTGGGAAATAGGGATCCGGTCGAAGACGGCTTCTCGCGGCACAATGGTGCGATAGTTAAGTGAAAAAGATTCGGATGCCGTCGCGCGCACGCAGTTGCAAGTCGCGCCTCCAGTAATGATTAGCGTGTCGACTTGCCGATCGGTCAGGTAGGCTTGAAGCGGTGTGCCGAAGAACGAGCTAGGCTTCTTTTTGACGAACAGGATGTCACCGTCGTGCGGCGCAATATCGGCGACTATTTCTGATCCGTGAGTTCCTTCGAAATAGGCGTTCTCGCCTCGTGCCACGCCGATCTTGCGGTCAAACATGCCGGCGTCAGATCCGTCCTGGGCTAGCACGAACTGCGTATAGAACACAGGCACGCCGTGGGAGCGGCAGGCATTTGCAATTCGCTTAATGTGTTTGATGGACTCCCATCCTACATCGCCGCAGCTTAGCGGATAGTCGGCATGGTTTCCGGGTTTGCCCACCATGTAATTCTGTGCGTCGATGATGATCATCGCGGGACGCAGACCGAAGCCCGCACGTTGTGCCCAGTTGCCTCTTTCTACAATTTCTTTATCGGCGGCCGAAAGATGATCTCGCCATTGGCTCATCGTGTGGTCCTACGTGATGCCTTGTTCTTGGCGACCGCGAACTAGTTGTGAAGCGGATACAGCGATGATCAACGCCGCACCATTAAAGATATTCTGCACGAACGTATCGACACCGAGGAAGTTCAGCCCTGTGATCCCGGTGGCCAGGAAGAATACTGCAATCACGGACCCCACAGGATTGAAGCGACCGGGAATGATGGCGGTTGCCCCCAAGAAAGCTGCGGCGAATGCTGGCAGCAAGAACGTGAGGCCCGAAAGGGGGTCCGCACCGCCAGTTGTGCCAGCGTTAATGATGCCAGCCAGAGAGGCCAGCATCGCGGATGAGACCAACGCGCCTGCACGGACTTTCGTAACGCTGATACCACTGAGGCGTGCCACTTCGCGACCACGCCCGACGAACAACAAGCGCCGTCCAATGGAGGTGTACTCGAACACGTACCAGATGATCGCTGCCAAAATGATCGCATAGTAGAAGGCCAGCGGAATCTGCAGGAATCGTTTGACAATTACCCATTCAATCAAGGTGTTCGATACACCGGTCAAGGTTTGCGAGCCAGATACCCACAGGATCACTCCCTGGATGATTGATGCCGTGCCCAACGTTACGATTAGCGAGTGAATGCGGAAAAATATAATGAAAAACGCGTTAACTAGACCGACCGTCAGGCCCATACCCAGACACACAAGAAACGCCGCCCATAGGGGCCAGCCCATTTGGGCGTTCAATATTGCCAGCAACATCGCCGAGAATGTGAGTACAGCTGCAACAGATAGATCAAAATCCCCCGCTGTGAGCGGGATGATAAGCGCAAGCGTAAGAATGAGAAGAACACCCTGCGAGCCGAAAATAATCGACGAGAACGTCGACCATGTCAGGAACGAGGCGGGAGCCACCTGCGAAAAGAATAGGATCAGCAATACCCATGCGATCAATAGCGCATAGCGTTCAAGTTCCCGCGCCCAGTTGAATGAGCTCTTCTTAGGGGCTGGGCCGGTGGTTTGGTCGTTCATGCGGGTGCTCCGGTGGCATCGGACGGCTTATGGCCGCCCGAAAGACTCAAGCTCAAAAGGGTTTGTTCGGCAATCCGGTCCTTGGTCACGTCGGTGCCGCGGAGTTCCTGGACGACTTGTCCTCGCGCGAAAATGAACACTCGGTCGCATATTTGCGACAACTGCTCATAGTCCGTGCTGGCACAAATTACGGCCGAGCCTTGCTCTGCCGCCTGGGCAATTGCGCCGAACACTTGTTGCCTCGCGCCGACATCCACGCCCTGCGTTGGCTCGTCGAGTAATAGAAGTACGGGTTTGGTCTGTAGCCATTTGGCGAGCAGCACTTTTTGCTGGTTACCCCCACTTAGTGATGCCAATTTCATCACAGGCGTATTGGGGCGCACGTCGTATTCGCCCCCCAGCCTGTTGGCCCGGTTGTGCATTCCAGCGCGGTCGAGCCCAAACCAAGCACGAAGCTCATCGAGAACAGGCAGGGTCATGTTGTCGGTAATGGTCAATTCGCCTACGCCAGCAGCGCCAAGACGGTCTGCCGGCAAAAGGGCGAGCCCCTGATCAATTGCGTCCATCGGCTTGGTAGAGGCTACGTCGGTGGCTTGGTCGCCGATCGTGATTTGACCGCTCGCCGCCTGACGTGCACCGAACAAAAGATAGGGGATCTCATCGAACCCAGAACCGATCAAACCAGTGAGTCCGACAACCTCACCCTTGTGCAGCCCGAGCGATGTCTGCTTCAGCACGCCCCCTGAAAGGCCCTCAATGGAGATGTCTGCGGCCTTGGTACTGTAATCTTGCGGTACTGCCTGGTACGGCTCCACCTTGTGGCCAATGATCATCGATATGAACTCGTCTTTAGTGGCGCCTTCTGTGGCGAGCGTGCCAGCAAACTGGCCATCGCGCAGTACCGTAGCGCGCGTCGTTATTTCCATCACTTCGTCAACGTCATGTGAAACGAAGATCACGCTGGCGCCCTCGCGAACGATCCCGCGCACAAGTGAAAAAAGCTTGTCGACGCCTTCCTTGGGCAGGAACGGAGTGGGTTCGTCGAGGAATAGAATGCCGGGGAGGCCATGTGCAAGGTGTTCCGCGCGGATATCTTCGAACGCGCGAACAATCGCGAGGAGGGCGCGTTCCACCTGCGGTAACTCGGCGACCGGCGTCTCTGGGTCAAGATCGAGGTCAAACTGCGCAAAAGTTTCACGAGCTTTGCGGCGCATCTTCGGCCAGTTCAAGAAGGCGGACTGTTGCGTCGCAAGATCGCCCACGACAAAGTTCTCAAGCACCGTAAGATTTGGCACGAGACCCAAATGCTGGTGTACGAAGGCAAGGCCAAGGCTGCGGAACGAGCCTACTGAAACGGGCAGTCCGACGTCCTTGCCGTAAATCTGGAGACTGCCGCCGGGATCCGGATGGTGAAAGCCCGACAGAACTTTAATCAGCGTGGACTTGCCCGAGCCATTCTGGCCCAGCAAACCGTGAACTTCGCCCGGTGCAACGCTGAAAGTAACGTCGTCTAGGGCGCGCTCGCCGCCGAACGTCTTGGAAATGTGTTGTGCTAACAGCGCAGGGGCGCCGTCTTTAGGCGCCCCCTTGCTATTAGGCTGTGCGGAACTACTCAATGCCCCACAACTTGCGGAAGCCAGCGACATGGACATCGCCGTAGCCGCGATCGGAGTCGGCAGGTGTGCCAGCGTCTTTCGCATTGCTTTTGTCAAAGATGTAGAACGGCACGTTCAATTCCTTCGGCTCAGCCAATCCGCACAAAGTGCGCATGTGGGAGTCGAGGATTGCGCGGCCGATCCAGCCGAGACTTTCGCCAACATCCATTTCGACCTGACCTGCCTGGATCATGTCGAGCACGAACGGCGTACCGTTAAACGTGGCGATCTTGACAGAGTTGGTCTTGCCTGCGATCCGGATACCTGGAAAAGCAAATCCCGACATCGAGTCGTAGATCGGGATTAGGTAATTCACATCCGGGTTAGCCATGAGGGCTGACTGGGTGCTGGTCTGGATCTTGGTGGCCCATTCCGCCACTGGTGCGTTGATGTATGCCTTTTCTTGGCAATCCGGGCAGTTGGCTTTTAGCGTGTCACGGATGCCCTTTACGAAAGGCGCCGTCGGAACGATCTCGTCCGATCCGATGATCACGACATTGGCCTTGCCGCCGCTCTGAACAATCGTCCAGTTGGCGATAATCTGGCCCACTTTATAGAACGACAACGGTACGTAACCGTCGAGGCTCGGATGTGGATCCTGAGTCATGTCATAGAAGTGTGAGGTCTTGACTTTGATTCCAGCATTCTTGGCTGCCTGAATCTGAGGCACCATCACACCAGGGTCGATACCGCCGAGCAGGTCGATCAGATCGAACTTCTCATTGATCGCGAAGTTCATGCCCTGGGCCCACTGGACCGGGCTGTATTGGTTCTCCCATTCAACAACTTCGACGCCGACTTCTTTAGCGGCGGCGATCATTGCCAAGGCGATGTTCTTGGTGAAGGGGTTGGCGCTCGAGACCGGTATGGTCAGGATGCGCTTGCCAGCGGCGCAAGACTTGGCGTCAAACGCGGGGCCCGGGGCTGAAAACACCGGCTTCATGCGGTGTTCGGCGATCATTTTTTTTGCGGCGTCCATGCCCTGCGCTGATGCGGGGGTGATGGCGCTAAGTGAAGCTGCCGCAACTGCGGCAACCGCTCCAATTAATAATGTCCCTTTCACGGGGGGTCTCCCTTAGATGGTTTCTGTTGTTGATATCAAACGACATAATTAGCCGCCTGAACCGGAAACACACTATCTAATGTCCGGACCAACAGAAAGGCCTGTAGTCACTATGCATCGCCTGTCGAACAAGTTAAGGCTGCGGTAATGATGCAAACAGCGAAAATGAGGGATATTTCGTTAGTTTGTGCGTCCGTAGAGGTCGCACATCCTCAGGCAGCCGTCTTGGTCGCGGACGTGATCTCGTGCCACTCCCGAATGCTGCAAAGCCGTAGCGGAGTCGGTCAAGAAGTTTTCACACCGCATTCCTGAAATGGTTGTCATCGGCCGACTGCTTACTGCCGCTACGAACAAGGAAAATCAACGATGACCGGAACTTCCCACAATGCACTTGAGGTGTGCCTGGAGAGCATTCGTCGCCACGACGAGGCTGTGAACGCGTTTATCACTGTCACCGAAGACTCCGCTCGTGAATCGGCGCATGCGGCTGATCGTGCCGCCGCAGAGGGACGTTGGCTTGGCTTGCTGCACGGCATGCCAGTTGCCGTAAAAGACAATATCGCAACAGCGGGCACGCGGACGACCAGCGGCTCACTGCTTTACAAAGACCACGTGCCAAACCATGACGCCGAAGTCATGCGACGGCTCCGTGCAGCGGGTGCGGTGATGGTGGGTAAGGTCACCATGCATGAACTCGCTTTCGGCGTGCGTTCAGACAACCCGATCATTGGCGTGTGCCATAACCCGTGGGACCTCGATCGTATTCCTGGTGGTTCAAGTGGAGGCTCGGGCGCTGCTTTGGCGGCCGACATGTGCGTTGGCGCATTGGGGACCGATACCGGTGGATCCGTTAGGCTGCCGGGCGCGTTCAACGGCATCACAGCGTTGCGTCCGACTCATGGTCGTATTTCGAACCATGGCGTGACGCCGCTCAGCATTCGGTTTGACACAGTCGGGCCAATGGCACGCCGCGTCGAAGACGTTGCTCGAATATTTGCCGTCCTCGCCGGATATGATTCAAAGGATCCGCTCTCAGTGGATCATCCCTTGGAGAATTTCTTGCCGACGCTCGATGCTGGCGTGGCAGGCCTGCGCATTGGTGTGCCCGAAAACTTCTTCTTTGATGACCTCCACCCCGATGTTGAAAAAGCGGTTATTGAAGCCGCCAATTTGTTTGAAAGCCTTGGGGCGACGCTGCACAAGGTATCGATCGTCGGCGCCGAGACAGCGCACAAATGGGCTGCCACGATGATCTA
>JAPKDI010000086.1 GCA_026421105.1 Alphaproteobacteria bacterium
CTTAGCCTCGCCCCAATGCAGTGCGCTAAATGTGCCAACTCCCACAACGAGTGCGCAAATGAATGTCGAAATTCATACCGGACGGACCGGTGATCCTGAGAGCCCCCACTACTACGACGTAGTCGTGACGCACCCGAACGGGTTCAAATTTTCAGAAGAACATCGATGTATAATCGAAGCCGAGACCCGCGCCCGTGAGGCTGCTGGGTCATCTGGCACAGTCAGGATCGTCTACGCGGACTAGGCCCGCGCTCCCGCATCTACTTGCGGGGCAAAGCCAAGTTTTCACCAATGCCAGTATAGCCGTGCTTATCTAGCCACGAATCGGCATGGGTAGGGCTAGCAATCAGCCGGGTGGTCTTCACCCAGTCTTGCGCCAAGGCCACCTGCACCGGCGTCACCTCAACTCCAAATATCTGAGACCAACCCGCAGCAATGCGGGCAAAGTTCTTCTCAGGCGAGCCGTAGTGCTTGGCCCTTTCCGCCACTACGGCTTCGGAGCGACCAATAGCGGTCGCCTTAGCGGAGGGCTTCATCAACTACCTCAATGATCTCCGGCACTGCCTCAATAAGTAGCGGGGCTTTCTTAATGCTTTCAGTCTTTATTGGTTTGACGAGTGGCAAGATGACTTCTTTCATCTCCGGAAGCGCATCGGAAGGTATCCAGTACCTGGGGCCATCCTTGAGGTGCCGGAGTTGCCCAGTGTTGCAGAGCTTGCGCACGCGGTTCTCATCACTCCGCTTCGTTGATCCAAATAATCTTCGAGCGGTGTCTTCGCACGAAGCCATGTAAGGCGGTTCTGCGGGTTGCTCGCGCCTTGCGGGCTCCTCACTAGTTACTTTTGTCATGCTGTGCTCCTTTCCTAGACAAATTCGATCGCAACAACGCGATGCACCTGATCCACATTCTTCAACTTGATATCGAGTGGCGGGTTGTACTGGCGCACGCGCACTGACTTAGCTCCGCCCTCTTCTTCGACGATCGACTTGTATTCTTTGATGACCGCCGTCTGTGGCTTCCCGTCGGCGCTCGCCTTCGGCAGCATTTGCACCACGACGAAATCTCGTGCGCGTACCGGCAGAGCGCCGGCCTTCCCGATAAACCCAAGCCGGGCTGGTGGCCCGACGATTCGGCGGCCAGGGCTAATCCGGGCGAGGACGCCAATCTGTATGTTGGGCGCGGCTTGCGGCTGAAGGGCGAGGTTAGCTCATGTGATCGTTTGACGGTCGAGGGTGATGTCGAAGCGACGATCGCCGCCCGCGTGCTGGAGATTTCGTCGACCGGTCAGGTCTAGGGCAGTGCCGATGTCGAGACCGCCGAAATTGACGGTCGCTTTGATGGCCAGCTGACGGTGCGCGGCTGTCTCAGCGTCCGACAGTCGGGGCGCGTGACCGGCACCGTTGTCTATGACGCCTTGGAAGTTAAAAGGGGCGGTTGCGTGACCGGTCATCTCACCCAGAGCGCAACCGAGGAACCTGCGCCTTCGCCGGTGGTCACGCTCGCCGCGTCCGAGACAGCGCCTGCGGCAGCCGAGTAATTGGTGTGAGGCGTTTTACTAGCGGTCATGTTCAGCGGTTTCGACGGGCTGATAGAAGATGCTGATTTCCGCAATGGCTGCTGCGTACGCTGCGGCACCTTCATCGGTGACCTCGAAGGCATTAAAGCCGCACCGCTTGAGGAACAGCAATTGGTCACGCTGCACCTCGCCGGTGGCGCGCAATTCCCCGGCGTAGCCGAACCGCTCGCGTAACAGACGCGCTGCGGAATAGGGGCGACCATCGGTGAAGGTCGGAAACTCGAGCGTAATCAACGCGAAGCAATGGACGTCAGGGCCGAGCGGCTCCACCGCCTCGCCGGGCTTGAGGGCGAGCCCGAGGGGCGTATTTCGGTTGATGAGCGCCTCGCGGTTGGCCTGCCAGGTCTCCAGGTCGACTAAGATGCCGTTACCGTCCTGCCAAGGATCGTCAATAATGGCGCCGTCTTTAAGCAGCGGCATAGAGGATCTCCTTGAACGGGGTCGGTCCGACTCGCCGGTAGGTGTTGATGAACTTCTCGCCTGGGGTGCGGAGACCGAGATACGCATGCGTGACCTTCTCCACGGCGTCGACAATGCCGTCTGCCGAAAAGGACTTTCCGACCACATCACCCAACGAGGCATCGGCACCAGCGTCACCGCCGAGGGTGAGTTGGTAATATTCCTGGCCCTTCTTCTCGAGACCGAGAATTCCGATATTACCGATGTGGTGATGACCACAGGCATTGATGCAGCCTGAAATCTTGATTCCCAAGGTGCCGAGGTCCTCTTGCGTCTCAGAATCTGCGAGGCGTTCGCTGATCTTTTGGGAGATAGGAATCGATCGCGCGGTCGCCAAACTGCAATAGTCCATCCCAGGGCATGAAATGATGTCGCCGGCCAGCCCGATATTGGGTGTGGCGAGGCCGAGCTCGTTGAGCGCCTGCCACAAATCGTGGAGCGCACTTTCCTCGACATGCGGGAGGACCAGATTTTGGGTATGGGTGACGCGGATTTCGTCGAAGCTATAGCGCGTCGCGAGATCGGCCACGGCGTCCATCTGATCGGCGGTGGCGTCGCCTGGAATTCCGCCAGTGGGTTTCAGTGAAATGTCGACGATCGCGTAGCCCGGATGTTTGTGCGGTTTGGTGTTGACCCTGAGCCAGCGGTCAAATTCCGGGTCGTGCTGCGCTTTGGCGGTTCGCAGTGTGTTGGGGCTGTCCAAATCCAGGAAGGGGGGAGGATGGAAATGCTGACGAATGCGCGCGATCTCGCTCGCGGGTAGGGCTAGCGGGCCATCTTTGATGGCCTGCCATTCTTGTTCGACCGCGGCGGTGAAAGCCTCAGCACCGAGCTCATGGACCAAGATCTTGATCCGGGCCTTGTATTTGTTGTCGCGCCGACCGAGCCGATTGTAGACCCGCAGGATGGCTTCGAGATAGCTGAGCATATCGGGCTCGGGCAGGAAGTCGCGAATGGTTTTGGCGATCATCGGCGTGCGCCCCTGGCCACCGCCGACCATCACTTCGAAGCCGCGTTCTTCCCCTTTCAGATGGAGCCGCACACCGATGTCGTGGACCTTTAGGGCGGCCCGGTCCGTAGCACTGGCCGTGACGGCGATCTTGAACTTACGCGGCAGAAACGAGAATTCGGGGTGGAGCGTTGACCACTGCCGGATGATCTCGGCATAGGCGCGGGAATCATCGATCTCGTCGGCCGCCGCACCGGCATAGTGGTCGGCCGTGACGTTGCGGATGACGTTGCCGCTGGTTTGGATGGCGTGCATGTCGACATCGGCGAGGTCAGCCAACAAGTCCGGCGTCTCTTCGAGCTTGATCCAGTTGAACTGTATGTTCTGCCGGGTGGTGAAATGGCCGAAGCCGCGGTCGTAGCGCCGCGCGATGTCGGCCAGCTTGTGCATCTGATCCGGCGACAACGTACCGTAAGGGATGGCCACGCGCAGCATGTAGGCGTGGAGCTGCAAATAGAGCCCGTTCATCAGACGCAGTGGCCGAAATGCTTCTTCGCTCAACGCGCCGGCAAGGCGGCGATCCACCTGGTCGCGGAACTGGGCCACCCGTTCGCGGACCAAGGTGCGATCTGCGGCATTGTAGTGATAGGTGGCGGCCACTAGTGAGCCACGGTCGAGGTGGCGGGAGTAATTGTCGGGCCCGTGGCGCGGATTTGTTCGCGAAGACGGTTTGGATGCGGTACTGCGCTGGCTGCTGTGACATCGATCAAGTAGGGGCCGACGATGCGGCGCTCGATAACCGCGCCTTCAGCGCGCTGCAGCAGGTCCTCAGCAGTTGCGTTGTCGCGGGCTACTTCGGCTTCGCTAAGCGCGCCGACCCATTGACCGCTGGGAGCGAGATAAACGACGCGTCCGGTATCAAGGCGATTAGCGGAAACTACTTGGATACTCATGACATCTCTCCTTTAGACGGCGGCGTGCAGGGCTTCGACCGATCGGTCGGCATCGGCGCACGCGAGGGTGACGGCCCCGATGATGAGAAGCGCGGGACTGGCGATGTTGTTGCCGGACACAAGTCGGGCAAGCCCGCGCAAGGTGCCAGACACAACGCGTTGTTTGTCGGTGGTGCCGTTTTCGACAATGGAAACGGGTGTCGCCGCGTCCCGCCCTGCATCGATCAAGCGGTTGGCGATCACCTCCGCCTGGGCGATGCCCATGTAGATGGCGAGGGTTTGGCCGAATGATGCGAGGGCGCGCCAATCAAGATCGGGTTCGCCGTCTTGCGCATGCCCGGTAACGAAGGTGACAGCGGTGGCATGGTCGCGGTGGGTGAGTGGGATCAGCGCCGCTGCGGCACAACCGGCCGCGGCGGTAATGCCGGGGACGACAACGACCTCGACGCCGCGTGCCTGCAGATGCGCGACTTCTTCGCCGCCGCGCCCGAAAATGAACGGATCACCTCCCTTGAGGCGAACAACGCGCTGGCCCGCTTGGGCGCGGCGCGCTAGCAGGGCGTTGATCTCGGCTTGTGGCATTGTCGAATTTCCGGCGGACTTCCCGACAAACATCCGTTCGGCGTCACGCCGCGCAAATGCCAACACCTCGGGGCTGACCAACCGGTCGTAAAACACCACATCGGCGCGTTGAAGCGCTTGCAGGGCTTTGAGGGTAAGGAGCTCGGGGTCACCTGGACCCGCGCCGACGATGTGGACGATGCCGCGCGGTGGCGCAACCGGCCGATTGATCAGCGAAATCATCCGCTCGCGTGCGCCGGCTTCGTCGCCACGCAACACGGCCTCACCGATCGGGCCACTGAAGATGTTGTCCCACAGCGCGCGGCGTGCGCCGAAGTCGCTGATCGCGGCTTTGACGGCGGCCCGAAAGCCTCCGGCGAAGGCGGCAAGGCGACCGAGGCGGCGGGGCAGCTCGCTCTCGAGTTTCATACGCAGTTGGCGGGCCAAGACCGGCGCGGTGCCGCCGCTTGAAATGGCGATGGTCAGCGGGTCGCGGTCGACAATGGCGGGCGTGATGAAGGTAGAAAGTGCTGGCCGGTCTACAGCGTTAACTGGCACGTTGGCAGCGCGCGCGGCGGCGGCAACACGAGCGTCCTCAAGCGCGCTGCCGGTGGCGCTGTAGACGAGGGCGTATTGCGTCGCGTCCGCGTTGCGGAACGGACGATCCAACACGCGGGTTTCGTTGTCTTGATCACGTTCTGCCGGCTGCTCGGTACGGTTCGTGATGCGGGTCACCCGAGCACCGGCTTCGCGGAGCAGACGCACCTTGGCTTCAGCCATGGGCCCATCGCCGACGACGAGCGCGGGCCGGTCGCGGAGCGAAAGAAATATCGGAAACGTTTTCATCGTCTCTCCAGCGCCAAAGCGGCCTGACGGCCTACGTGCACGGAATTACATTCTAAAATGAATGTATGGAATTAATAACATTAATCAATTGGAATTATCTATGTAGTACACAAAAGTAAATGTGGTATAGGTGGCTCGCCCTGGTCGGGCCTGGCCCTTAGGGTCACGGCGTGCCGCGCCCCAACTCCTTGTTCTTTGTCCACTTTGTCGGCGGGCTGTTGGCCATTGGGCCGCTGCCGCGTCCGAACTGGCGCAGAACTTCGAGGACGACGATACCTTCGTTGTGCCTGAGGTGGACTGGAGCCGAACCGGCCCACGCGTCCTTACCTTAGGTAGGGTCAATGCAATTTCGCTGGGATCCCGTGAGGCGTTGATCGATGCCGGGGTGGATCGTTGAGGTTTGTTCCGGAGCTGCCTGAGACTTTGGCTCGAAGGCTGGGTCAGTGACGGCGTGTTAGTCGGGACCCTCACGCCGTTGCGGTAGGTCCCTGAGAGCTCTGGCCATTTGTTGCCATTGATCCAGTACATGACCCAAGGCCCTTCGCGTTTCCCGGTCTTGTACGCGCCCTTCTACCAAAGCCGACCGTCGCGCCAGTACCCGACCCAAGGCCCTTCTTTTCTAACGTTCTTGATCTCGCCCAGTTACTGCCCCTCATCCACTTCCCCAGTGAACGGCACGTCCGTGAACTTCTTGTAGGCAAGCCCATCGGTATAAATGAGATCGTCTTCCGAAGTCGCAAAGGCAGC
>JAPKDI010000087.1 GCA_026421105.1 Alphaproteobacteria bacterium
ACTGCCCAGTGCCGGTACAATGCTCGCGCAAACCAGCGATGGCCGCGTCGGCGGTGCCGACTACGACAAGACTTGGCCAGCCCGCGCTAAAACGTCGATGTGGTAGGCGTCGAGCCACCACGTTCCCGAACTATTAAGAAGAGGCCATGCCGAGCGGCCATGCTACTGACGTCGGCCACAGCCTTCGGCATCGTCAAGACGCTCAGCGGAGCTACTTGCGCCAACCTTTAAAATAACCCCAAAGTCAGGTAGTTACGCACCTCACCATAGAAACAACTGTGACGAGGGGCGAGTATGGCTGGCCGTGACTACGATTTAGTTGTGATTGGTTCGGGTCCCGCGGGCCACAGCGCGGCTATTCAAGCTACCAAGGTCGGCAAACGCGTCGCCATGATTGAGCGTGAGGGTGTCGTTGGTGGGGCCAGCGTCAACACCGGCACCATTCCCTCGAAGACGCTGCGCGAAGCAGTGATGCATTTGTCGGGATACAACCAGCGCGGCATCTACGGTCAGGACTACCGGGTCAAGAAAAAGATCGTAATGGACGATCTTCTGCACCGCACCGACCATGTGATCAGCCGGGAAATCGCTGTGGCGCATCATCAACTAATGCGCAATTCGGTTGAGGTGATTTCCGCAACCGGCTCATTCGTCGATCCTCACACGTTGCGCCTCAACGATCTAGCGACCGGTGGTGACCGCGACATCACCGCCGATCACATCGTCATCGCTGTCGGTACCGTGTGCAGCCTGGACCCCAACATTCCATTCGATGGCGAACGGATTTTCGTCAGCGACGATTTGCTCAAACTTAAGACACTCCCGAAGCGTCTCGCTGTTATTGGCGCCGGTGTGATCGGGTCTGAATATGCCACCATCTTTGCGGCGCTCGGCGTTCGCGTCACCATTATCGATAAGCGAAAGCGTCTGCTCGACTTCCTCGACTGGGAAATCACCGATGCGCTGACGCACCACATGCGCGAAAACAGGGTTACTCTCCGCCTCGGCGAAGAGGTTTCTGGCGTCGAACCTTACCAAGATGACCAAGGTGAGCACGTCCGGATCAAACTCGCCAGTGGCAAGCAGGTGATCTCTGAAAAGACGCTGTACGCGATCGGCCGGACTGGCGCGACGGGCAAGTTGAACCTCTCGGCTGCCGAAATCGAGGTGGATAGCCGCGGCCGTATTTCGGTCAACAAAAACCACCAGACCAACCAGGATCACATTTACGCCGTTGGCGACGTCATCGGATTTCCCAGTCTGGCAGCCACTAGTATGGAACAAGGCCGCCTAGCGTCTTGCCACGCGTTCGATGTGCCGGCCCATAGCGTGCCGGAACTCTTCCCGTTCGGCATATACACGATCCCCGAGATTTCGGTAGTCGGGAAGAACGAGCAGCAACTCACGAGCGACGGTGTTCCTTACGAGGTTGGTAAGGCGTCGTATAAAGAAATCGCGCGTGGCCAAATTATCGGCGACCGAACGGGCCTGCTGAAGCTGATCTTCCATACCGAGACCCGCAAGTTACTAGGGGTCTCGATCATCGGCGAGGGCGCCACAGAACTGATCCACATTGGTCAGGCCGTGCTCAGCTACAACGGTGATATCGACTATTTTGTCGACACGGTCTTCAACTACCCCACCCTAGCAGAGTGCTACAAAACAGCCGCTCTCGACGGAATAAACCGTCTGTCATAAATCGGTGCAGCGTAAGAGAAGGGGTCGCCCGAAGAATGGCGGAAAACCTTTGAGCCTAGGTCTCGAGCCACGGTGCTAGGCGACACAGCGGCAGACGACGGCCTACCGCCATCTGCTCGCCCACCAATTGGGCTGTTGATGACGATGGTGCTGGCGGGTGTGCTGGCTATCAACGTCTATGTGCCGGCCTTGCCTGAGATCAGCCGCGCGCTGCACGCCTCCCCCACCGAGGTCCAACTCACGCTTACCGTGTTTCTTATTGCTTTTGGCCTTGCGCAGTTGGTGCTCGGGCCGATGTCGGATCGGTACGGCCGCCGACCGATCTTGCTATGGGGTACAGCGCTTTTTGTGGTGGCCAACGTCGTGTGCGCGCTCGCCTTCACGATCGAAGCGTTGTTGGTCGGCCGGGTGCTGCAGGCCTTTGGTGCATGCGCGGGGAGTGTGGTGACCCGCGCTCTGGTGCGCGACGCCTGGGGCCGCGATGGCTCAGCCAGCATCATGGGATTCTTAACTTTGTCGATCAGCCTAGGCGCGGCGGTGTCCCCGCTTATCGGCGGGGTGCTGGCCGTGCGTTTCGGCTGGACTGCGGGATTTTGGTTCTTGGCGGTGGTTGGCGCCGTCCCCGTGATCATTGGAATATTTCGTCTGCGTGAAACCAATCAGTTCATCGGACGACCAATGAGCGTCTTCCGGATTGCCCGCGACCTGCGTCGTTTATGCACGTACCCGCCGTATCTCGGCTACTGCCTGAGCGTCGGAGCCATGAACGGCATGTTCTTTGTTTTCCTTGGCTCGGCGCCCTTCGTGCTGATCGACAACCTTGGGATGCGACCAGACACCTTCGGCGTGTTTATGCTGGTCATGGTCGCGGGCTCGTTGATCGGCGCGGCAGCCGCCACACGCTATGGCGCCCAGCCCTGGGGCGACCGGCTGCTGGCAATTGGAACGCTGTGCTCTTTGGCGGGTGGCCTTCTAATTGCGGGCATCGGGTTTGCAGGATGGACCAGCGTTCCCGGGGTAATTGCGCCACTATTCCTGGTCGGCCTCGGCAACGGCGGCATGATGCCGATTGCGGGTGCCCGTGCGGTCGGGCTCGCGCCCAAGTTGGCCGGGACCGCCTCGGCCGGGTTTGGCGCAATTCAATTGGGTGGCGGCGCTATCGGCACGGTGGTCGCTGGGTTTTTGGCGCACACCACACAAGGGCCGATGGGCGCCGGGATGGTTGCTTTCGCGCTGTTCGGTTTGGCGAGTACGGCTTTGACCCGGCGCGGCTCCCCCCACACGTTCTAGCAGTGCCATGCGCGGGGACAGCAGGTGTGATCAGTGCCTTTCGAGACGGACCTTCGGCCCTCCTCGGGATGGGCGTGTTACAGAGCGGCGATAACGGCGTTCGCGGCGGCCTTGGTGCCTTGGGGCGTGGTGCCGTTGGAGTTTAGGCTGACCGTAGCCGTGGCGAGGACGCGTTCAACGGCAGACCGGATGCGCATTGCGGCCGGCGCCTCACCGAGCCAGTCGAGCAGCATGGCAGCCGACAGGATGGTGGCGAGCGGGTTGGCGCGGTCTTGACCTGCGAGGGCGAGCGCCGAGCCGTGGATCGGCTCGAAGTAGGCCGCGTCATCGCCAATGTTGCCGGACGGGCACATCCCGAGGCCGCCGACGGTGGCGGCGCCGAGATCCGACAAGATGTCGCCAACGAAGTTTTCGGTGACCAAGACATCAAACGTGCCGGGGCGTTCGACCAACGCGGCGGCGGCGGCATCTGCGTAGAGGTGATCGGCGGCGATGTCGGAACGCTGGGCGGCATTGCTATCAAAGATTTCGCGAAACAGAGCGAAGCTGCGCAGGACGTTGGATTTGTCGACGCAAGTGACGCGCGGGTTGGGGCGCGAGGCCGCGACCGCAAATGCTTTGCGTACGATGCGGTCGATGCCCGTACGACTCATAATCATGTAGTCGGTTACACCTTCAGGCGTAACGGTGCCCTTGCCGCGACTGGCGTAGAGGCCTTCGGTGTTCTCGCGCACGATGATGTAGTCAATTCCGGTATCAGGGACATCACGCAACGCTGAGGTCACGCCAGGATAAAGCCGGATGGGGCGGATGTTGGCGTATGCATCGAGCCCTGGGCGTAAGACGCCGCCAAGAGTGCCTGCCTCGATCCCATCGGGAGACCGCACGGCGGGATTGCCGACCGGGCCTTTGAGGACTCCATCGGCGAACCGGCACGCGGCCAAGGTGGCGTCGTCCATCGCGCGGCCGGTGGCGTCGTAATGCGCGGCGCCAGCGCTATGGATCTCGAGATGAAGTATGAAGTTGTCGCGGCCCTGCACCGCGGCCAGCACGGCCAGGGTGGCATCGGTAACTTCGGGTCCGATGCCGTCACCAGGAATGACGATGACGCGGTAGTCACGAGCCATCGCGGGTATGCCTTACTGGCGCCGAGGGCGCAGCACAGTTCCAGGCAGAGTCGCACCCGTCACATTCTGGTTGTTCTGGCGAATGACCTGACCGTTGCAGATCACCGTATGGATACCGATAGCATCGGCGACAAGGCGGTCAGCACCGCCAGGAAGATCGGCAATGCGACGCAAGCCGGTAGCGGCCACCGTGTCCGGATCAAAGATGACGATATCCGCAGGCAACCCAGTAGCAAGGCGGCCGCGGTCGAGGCCAAAGACGTCCGCGATGTCACTGGTCAACATCTGAACGCCGCGCGCTAGGCTGAGCAGGCCGGTTTCGCGCACCCAGTGAGCCAGAAGGTGCGTGGAAAAACAGGCATCGCACAGTTGGCTCGCGTGGGCGCCTGCATCGGACAAGCCCAGGATGATGTTGGGGTCCGCCATAATCTCGGCGACTTCTGCGGTATCATAGTTGAACATCGCCAAGCGGAACCGCGCCTCGAGACCGTTAGCGAGACTGAGATCCAGGGCTAGGTCAACCGGATCAATCCCACGCGCCGCGGCCGCCGCATCGAGGGGTTGTTCTTCCAATGTGCGGTCACTCGGCGCCCAAGAGATGACAGTCCGCGTGAACCATTCAGCGAAGGGGTGTTCCACGCCCTTGGCCAGGGCAGCACGAAAGGCGTCGCGAAAGCTGGGATCGCGGTAGAGCTTTTCGCGGCCCGCACGATCGGTCCGCAAAGGTTCGGCAAACATCGACAGACTTGCAAAGGCGGTAGGCTCGTCGAAGGAGAAGTCGAAGTTGAGGGGGCGGCAGGTCGCTTGCGGACTGATGCGCAGGCCCTCCGCGCGCAATGCCGCGCTACGTTCAAGCAATGGGCGGTGCGATCCCGGCCCTTCGAGGCCCGCCATGAGGGCGGTCCATGTGATCGTCGCGTCGTGTTTACGGGCGAGTTCGGCAAATTCATCGAGAAACATGGTGGGGCCGCCGGTGGCCTGCATGACGCCGCCATGCGCCGCCATTGCCGCAACCAAGGGATCAATCTCGCCCGCGACACTCGCGAGACGGCTAGGGACGGGCAAGCCGTCGTAACCAACGTGGTGAGGCGAGTGCGATGTCGAAAACCCGACCGCACCAGCGCGCATTGCCTCATCAACGAGATCGCACATCTGCCCAACCTCATCAGGGGTCGCAGTGCGGCGGACGGCGTCTTCCCCCATGACGTAGAGCCGCAAGGGGGTATGGCCGATATAGGCCGCGACATTGACGGCCGTGCCGCGCGACGCGACGGCATCGAGGTATTCGCCAAAGGATTCGAACGGCCACTCGGCGCCGATGCCTTCGTTCAGGGCGGCTAGGCTCATGCCCTCAACCCGTTCCAACGTGCGCAAGATCAACTGACGATGCTGTGGCCTGGTGGGCGCGATACCGAAGCCACAATTGCCCATGACCACCGTGGTGACGCCGTGCCACGGCGAGATCGTGAGGCCGCGGTCCCACAAAACCTGCGCATCGTAGTGGGTGTGGCTGTCGATGAACCCGGGCGCAACGGCATGGCCCGCCGCATCAATTTCCTGGACGCCCGTATCAGGAACATCACCAAGCGCGGTGATCGCGCCATTGCTTATGGCAAGATCGCTGACGAACGGTTCACCGCCGGTGCCGTCGACAACCAGGCCGTTGCGGATGACAAGGTCTGGGGTCATGCGTCTTTTTGGCCGTTCGCAGCGGTCGCAATAGGGCCCCCGCTCCGCCAACCGAAACAGGTGTTTTCCAATACCGGTGCCATCTTGCGCTTGGCGGTTGTACCGAGGCGTTGGTTGCGATTTGCCCGGCCGTACATCCCTTGCATCGCGGTTGTGCCGATCTCCGTGAACATTTCCGACATATGGGTGCACCCATCTGAACGCTGAATACGCTTGAGCGCATCGCGGACCCAGCCCGACCCGATGCGCAACCCGACGAGCGCCTTGTAACT
>JAPKDI010000088.1 GCA_026421105.1 Alphaproteobacteria bacterium
CGGTCCACAACGTAGTGCGCCGTGGTCTGGCCATCGACGGTTGCGCTGGTTGCCAAAATGACTTCGCGCACGCGGTCGTCCTTGGCCCGCGTCACAAGGCCGCCGATCCTGAGGTCCTCAGGGCCAACGCCATCCAACGCGGACAAGACGCCGCCCAACACATGAAACTGGCCGCGATATTCGATCACACGTTCCAACGCCCAGAGGTCAGCGACATCTTCGACGACGCAGATGACCGTTTCATCGCGCTTCGGGTCGGTACAGAAATGGCAGGGGGTGGCGGTGTCGAGATTGCCGCAGGCCGAGCACTCATGCACCGCATCCGCGGCCTTCATCATGGCGTCGGATAGCGGCCGGAGCAGCGTTTCCTTCTTTTTCAGGAGCTGAAGAACGGCTCGCTTCGCGGAGCGCGGACCCAGACCAGGAAGTTTGGATAGCAGCTGAACCAGCCGCTCGATTTCCGCGCCGTGCACCGAACGCGCCCGTTAGAACGGCAACTTCATCCCGGGCGGCAACTCGATACCCCCGGTAAGTTTCTTCATTTCTTCTGACGCATGTTGGTCGACGCGAGATTTTGCATCTGCACAAGCGGCAGCAACCAAATCCTCGACGATTTCGTTGTCGCCCGACATCAGCGACGGATCAATCCGCACCCCTCGCACATCGCCCTTGCCGTTCATTGTGACTTCGACCAAGCCGCCGCCCGACGCCCCCTTAAGCTCTGCCGCATCAAGTTGCTCTTGCATCTCCGCCATCTTGGATTGCATCTGCTGCGCTTGCTTCATCATTTGGGCAATGTTTTTCAACTCTCGCGCTCCACCAGAAAATTATCCTCCAGGGTTTCACCATCGATCTCAGTGGCGCCGGCGGCGTCAGGTGGGACGATATCCCTCACCTCACGGATCTCCGCGCCAGGGAATTGATCAAGAACAGCGCGTACCAGCGGATGCCGTTCGGCTTCTCCGCGCCTTTGGGCGGCCGCAGTTTTTTGCTGTTCTTGAATCGTGGGATCGCCGGGGTTGGTTGACGGCGACACCAACCACGTTTCGCCCGTTGCCTCGCTTAGGAAGCTGCTGAGTAGCTGAGGTAATCGCGGTGGCGCACGCTCGTTCAACCTCAAATCGATACGCCGTGGCTCCATGCGGACAAGGTGAACGTTGGTTACGAGATGGCTACGTAGTCTGTATTCGGTCCGCGTTTCGGCAAGATCGATCACATCCTGAAAGCTCGACACGGCCACGACGGCGTTCGCATCCGGCGCCTCTTCGTGCAAGGGTTCAGCCCGCGCAGCTGCCGGTGCCGCCACGGTCTCGCCACTCGCCGTTTGGGCGCTTTCACCGCCACCTGACGCAGGTGCCGGGGGCTGTGCCGCCAGCGGGGCGCCCGGTGCGGTTTCGGTACCGCCGCCCTGAAGGGTTCGAATCAAGTCAGCCGGCGGCGGCAGGGCCGCGGCATAGCCGATACGTACGAGCACCATCTCGCAGGCCGGGTACGGCGTTGGCGCGGCGAGGACTTCTTGCAGGCCTTTGAGGAGAAGCTGCCAAGTGCGGGTTAACTCGCCCATCGTCAGCTTTTCGGCCATCGCCTGACCGCGCACGCGCTCAATCTCGGTTACCGTTAAATCGGCGGCGGCGGCGCGCGTGACTTTGAGCCGGGTTAGCCAGTGGGCGAATTCGAGCAAGTCTTGCACGATCGTCACCGGGTCTGTGCCCAAGTCATAGAGTTCGCGTGCAATCCCGAGCGCCTCGCCAATTTCGCCGCCCATTGTCTTTTCGAATAGGTCTATCAGGCGCCCGCGATCCGCCAACCCCAGCATGCTCTGCACCGAATTTTCGGTGACCGCGCCGTCGGAGAAGGCAAGCGCCTGATCAAGTAGCGACAACGCATCGCGCACCGAACCCTCGGCAGCACGAGCAATCATGCCCAAAGCCCCGATGTCGGCAGACGCGTCCTCTTGCTTGGCGATATTGCCGAGGTGCTCGATCAACGTCTCTGAATCGAGCCGTCGCAAATCGAAACGCTGGCAACGCGACAGCACCGTGACGGGCACTTTGCGTATTTCTGTGGTCGCGAAGACGAACTTCACGTGTGGCGGCGGTTCTTCTAGCGTCTTCAACAGCGCGTTGAAGGCCGGCTTCGAGAGCATGTGCACTTCATCGATGATGTAGATCTTGTAGCGCGCCGTCGCTGGGAGATAGCGCACGTTGTCGATGATTTCCCGGATGTTATCGACGCCAGTGTGACTGGCGGCATCAATCTCAATGACATCGACGTGCCGATCTTCCCCGATAGCCTTACAATGCACACACACACCGCAAGGATCGATCGTGGGCCCGCTGCTACCATCTTTCCCGACACAATTGAGCGCCCGCGCGATGATCCGCGCGGTTGTGGTTTTGCCGATCCCCCGGACGCCGGTGAGGATGAAGGCTTGCGCAATTCGCCCGGTCTGAAAGGCGTTGCCAAGAGTCCGCACCATCGCGCCCTGCCCCACGAACAAATCGGAGAACGTGCTCGGTCGGTATTTTCGGGCCAAAACCCGGTAGGACTGATCTTGCTCTGCTGAGGCCATAGCTCTTCTGGTGATCGTGACCGCCCGCGCGGATTGGCGGAGGTGGGAGGTTGGTGAGGCGACCCGGTTGCATCCCGTTACGGCTGCTTCCTTCCGGACCTGACCGGATTGGCGAGTGCTACCGTCCGCCGCCAACCTCCCGCCGGGACTATATCGCATTGCGCCCAGAGTCCCCAAGGTGAGGCTCTCTTGCACCACTCCTGCCGGGGTGCAAATGTGGCCACCAATTATGGACGCGCTGAACCCCTTCGAAGGCAACATATTTACGGGCAGTCACCTCGACCGCGCGGGCAATGCGCGGCGAGACCCAGCGTGGCTTGCAACCCAACTCGGCGACCCGGCCGCGCGCTTTTTGCCTCTGTGGCAGCTGAAGGCCCCGATCCACGCCAAGCCCACGCCGCGCTTGAATTGGCTTAGCGGTGCGCAGGCCCAAGAAAGCCTCACCAGCGCCGATGCCATTTTGTTAGGGATCGACAAAGAGCAAGTACCCCATTTTGCCTTCGACGCAGGGTCGGAGGGCGATACAGCACCCTTTGCGGATCTTCACTACGAGGAGGTCCGCAGTATCGCGCCAAGCATTGCCCGAGGCGACGCGTCGCTCCTGGCACAGGCGCGATCCCTCATTGACTGGCACCGCCGTCACGGTTTTTGCGCCGTGTGCGGTGCGCCAACCCGCATGGCGGGCGCCGGTTACGTCCGGCGGTGTACGAGCACAGGCTGCGGCGTCCAACATTTTCCGCGCACCGATCCTGTCGTCATCATGATGATTGCCCATGGCGAGCGCTGTTTGGTGGGCCGACAGCGATGGTTTCCCAACGGTTTCTACTCGACGCTGGCAGGATTCATGGAACCTGGCGAATCAATCGAAGAAGCTGTTCGACGGGAAGTTTGGGAGGAAGCCTCCATCGAGGTCGGCGAGGTGCGCTACCACTCGTCGCAGCCCTGGCCCTACCCGTCATCGCTGATGATCGGCTGCGTTGGCGAGGCGACCACAGACAATATCGTCGTTGACCAGCATGAGCTCGATGACGCGCGCTGGGTGGATCGTGACGTCGTCCGACGGGCAATCGACCAAGTGACCGCCAAGCCGTTCGATCCGTTCACCAAAATTGGGACACGGGACGAATCAGGAGAATTCGAATTGCTGGTGCCCGCCCCAATGGCGATCGCCCATCAGCTTATGCGCACCTGGGTGTACCCAGACGGGCGCTAATTAGCCGCGACCGCGGAACGGGTGGGCCGGATAAACGCCCAAAACCTTCAGTTTTGACGTGAAGAAATGGATTTCTTCGAGTGCCAGACTGACGTTCTTGTCGTCCGCATGGCCCTCGACGTCAGCATAGAACTGGGTCGCGTTGAAGCTGCCACCCACCTGGTAGCTTTCCAGTTTGGTCATGTTGACGTTGTTGGTGGCGAATCCGCCCATGGCCTTGTAGAGCGCAGAAGGCACGTTGCGTACCTGGAAAACGAAGGACGTCATTGCGGGCCCATCATCGGGCGCCGGACGCCGCGCGGTACGCGACAACACGACAAATCGTGTGGTGTTGTGATCGGCGTCTTCGATATCTCGACGCAGAACATCCAGGCCGTAGGTTTCGCCGGCAAGGTCTGACGCGATCGCCGCATGAGCTTTGTCGGCCCGTGCTGCGATGTCTTTCGCGGAGCCGGCAGTGTCTGCCTCGATCTCGGCCCTCAGTCCGAGGTCGCGGATCAGGTTGCGGCATTGGCTGAGTGCTTGGATATGGCTGTGAACCGACTTGAGATCGCCAACCGCGGCACCTGGAACTGTAAGAAGGCAGTGGTTCACGCGCTGGAAATGTTCGGCGACGATGAACAGGCCGGAGTCGGGCATCAGGGTGTGAATGTCCGCCACACGACCCGCCACCGAATTTTCGATCGGGATCATCGCAAGGTGCGCCCGGCCGGACTCTACGGCGTCGAAGGCATCCTCGAACGACTTACACGGCAGCGCCTCTAGATCGGGATATGCGTCGCGGCACGCAAGGTGGGAATAGGCCCCGGGGTATCCCTGGAAGGCGATGAGTTGGTCGGCGTCTGGCGCCATTATTTATCTCTATTTATCTTATTTTATTGACAAAATTTGCCGTGCCTCTGCGAGATGTGCGGGAGTATCGACACCGAGCGGAATCGTGTCAACGCGGCGAGCGAGGATGGTCATCCCCGCCTCAAGGGCGCGGAGTTGTTCTAGCCGCTCGCTTTTTTCAAGCGGGCTTGGCGGCAGGGCTACAAAACGCGTCAGCGCCTCACGCCGATAGGCGTAGACCCCAATGTGGTGATAGCGCGGCGAATTGCCGCCCGGTACGGGCAAACGTGAAAAATAGAGCGCTCGGCCCGTTTCGACACCGTTTGGGAAGGCAACAACGGCTTTGACGACGTTCGGGTCGGCGGCTTCCGCATCGCTCCGAATCTCCGTCACCAGGGTTACGATATCGACCTCGGGCGGTGCTGCCGCCAATGAATCGCTCAGTCGTCGAATATCCGCTGGGTCGATCGTCGGTAGGTCGCCCTGCAAATTGATGACGCGATCAGCGTCTTGCGCGACGATACCGAGCGCCTCATGGATCCGATCAGACCCGGAGGGATGATCCGGCCGCGTCAGGACTGCCACGCCGCCCGCGCCAGTCACCGCGTCTGCGATCTCCTGCTCAGCGCACGCGACTAAGACTGGACCCACATCGGCCTCGCATGCACGGCGCCAAACCTGGACGATCATGGGCACCCCGCCGATATCGGCCAGCGGCTTGCCCGGCAGTCGTGTGGAGGCCATGCGGGCTGGAATCGCCACTAGGGTCTGATCGCTCAATGGTTTCCGGCTCATGTTTTGTTGGTCTCAGATCGCTGGCCCCGAGGGACCTAATGCCGAGTTGTGCGGGTGCACATGCGGCGCGTGCCGGATGGTAGGGGCTAAGCGAATGAAAATCATTCGTTTTTCCCGTAAACGCTGGAAGTCAGCCAAAAATTGGGTTATCCATGCGCCCGTCTTTGCGTTGCGCCCCCTGCCGATATCATGAATAGTCGGGCGGTAATCTCCGAGGAAGTGGTCGATGGATACGTTTGAACTGAACAAGTTTGCTGGCGCCATTCTGGGTACAATTTTGATCGTTTTTGTCGTGGCCAAATTCAGCGAAACCGTTTTCCACCCTCACGAGATGGAGGGCCAAGCCTACGGCGAAATCGACGTCGCGGAGGATACTCACGGCGCCGTTGCAGAGGCAGAACCCGAACCGCTGCCGCTACCGGTGCTGTTGGCCGCCGCCAACGTCGAGAAAGGCGAACGCGTATCCAAAAAATGCGCCTCCTGCCATACCTTCGAAAAGGACGGTAAGAACAAGGTCGGACCCAATTTGTACAATGTTCTCGGCGCTGCACCTGGCGCCAAAGACTTCTCCTACTCCGGCGCGATGAAAGAGAAGGGCGGCCAGTGGACCTATGCAGAATTGGACGCTTTCCTGGCATCGCCCCGCAACGCCCTCCC
>JAPKDI010000089.1 GCA_026421105.1 Alphaproteobacteria bacterium
CGACCGGCAACATCGACCTAGCTCAGGGTCTGCGCATTCTTCATTTATTTGAAGAACTCAACAAGATCGGCACGACCGTAGTGATCGCGACACATGATCAGTCGTTAATCACCACGTTTGGCCGACCGGAGATTCGGCTCTCCAATGGCAAACTGACGTTGCACAAAGCCCCCTCCGTAACGCTCGGGAAAAAGAATCTTAACGAAACCGGCACCTCCGAAAATGGGCAGCGCGCATGAGTTCGCGTCGCGCTGATCTTCCTCTGGGCGGTGATGCCAACCGACGTTTCATCCCGCTGATCGTGGGCGCTATGGTCTACCTCGCGGCGCTCGCACTCGCCGGCACGTTCGCGCTCAATAGCACTGTTCGCCAATGGAGCGACAGCCTGCGCGGCGCGCTCACTGTTCAACTTCCAGGGGTGGCGCAAGAACCGGAAGGGGACGAGGCCCAGGCGCGGATTGACGCCGCGGTCGGCGTCTTGCTGAAAACGTCCGGGGTGCTAAGCGCAACGCTGCTACCCTATGCGCAATCGCAAGCCCTCCTGGAGCCTTGGCTTGGTGCAGGCGACCTCCCCGCCAACCTGCCGATCCCGATTATTGTTGATGTCAGCGTCGATACCGGCGCGCGAATCAACTACGAACAATTGGGGCAACAGCTCGAGGATGTCGTGCCCGGCGCCCGCATCAGCGACAACGGTGTATTCTTGTCTCGGTTGGTGACCCTGGCCCGTGTCGTGCAACTCGTTGGTGTCGTCGTCGTTTTCATCGTGGCGGTTGCTGCGGTGTCGATCGTAGTTTTTGCAACACGTGCTGGCATGACGTCGCATCGAGATACGATCGAGCTCTTACACCTCATCGGCGCGCGCGACAATTACATTGCACGTCGATTTGTGACCCATGCGCTGTCCTATGGCTTGGCTGGCGGCGTCCTAGGTCTGATTCTTGCGGCCGTGACGTTGGCCGCTTTGGCTCTTGCAGCGCAGGGGGTCGATCAAACGTTATTGCCCCGTTTGTCGCTCGGCCTGACAGCATGGGTAGCTCTGCTCTGCGTCCCCTTAGCCTCGGCACTGATCGCCATGATCACCGCGCGCATGACCGTCTTGCGCGCTTTGCGCAGGCTTCCCTGAACAAATGTTGGTTCTGCTCGACCGCGACGGCGTCTTGAATGAAGACCGCCAAGATTTCGTAAAAACACCGGCTGAGCTCGTCATGATCTCTGGCGCCGCCTCCGCAGTGGCACGCCTGAACGCTGCCGGACACACGATTGCGGTCGTGAGCAATCAATCCGGTGTTGGCCGTGGTGTGATGACCGAACACGACCTCGAGGGGGTCAATTCGACCCTGAAAAGAATGATCGAGGCCGACGGCGGTCGATTGGATGCCATTTTCACCTGCTCCGATCCCCCTTGGGCGGCCACCGAAAGGCGTAAACCAGGGCCAGGGATGTTGCAGGACGCGCTCAAGAAATTCCATGCCGCGCCCGCCGAAGCGGTGATGATCGGCGATGCCGCGCGCGATCTCGAAGCGGCCGCCGTGCTCGGTATCCGCCGCATCCTCGTGCGTACTGGCAAAGGACGTACCGTTGAATCCAACCTTCCGAGCGCGCTCCAACCCGTCACCGTCTATGACGACCTTGCTGCGGCGGCAGAAGCGCTGATCGCAGAGGCCAAATCGTGAACCTCCCACGCGCAATCGCCTTTCAACTTGCGTTCTGGATCTGGTCGGCCCTCATCAACCTCGCTTGGCTGCCATCACTACTGATGTCACCGCTCGCCACCGTGCGCGGCCAGACGATTTGGGCCAAGGGTGTGATGATGTTGCTAGGAGTGCTGGTTGGCATCCGCTACGAGATTCGCGGTCGCAACAACATCCCGGCCGGGCCTGTACTTATTGCAGCAAAGCATCAGTCAGCGTGGGACACGATGATCTTTCACATCATCGCTAACGACCCCGCCGTCGTGATGAAAGCCGAACTGCTCAAGATTCCGATTTACGGCTGGTACTGTCGGCATTCCCGCATGATCCCCATTGATCGCGATACCGGTTCAAAGGCAATCCGCGCCATGGTCGATGCGGCGAAAGCCGCTGCCGCCGAAGCACGGCCTATCATCATCTTTCCGCAGGGCACCCGAGTTGCCCCGGGCGTTGAGGCGCCCTACCTGCCGGGCATCGCCGCACTGTATCGCCAACTCGGTATTCCGGTGGTGCCGGTCGCGCTCAACTCCGGCGTCTTCTGGTCGCGTCAGTCAATCCGCCGCAAACCCGGGACGATTGTCTTGGAGTACCTCCCCGTCATCGAACCAGGGCTCAACCGAAAAGACTTCATGGCCCGACTTGAAGCGGCCATCGAACCCGCATCCACCCGCTTGGCTGAGACCGCGCGCCAGACCTGATGATCCATCGACCGGCCTATGGATAATTGGGTGGATAACTATGTGCACTTTTTCGATGCCCGGCAAAGTTATCCCCGTTTCACCCGAACACGCCCCGGTGCACAACTGGGATAACCGCAATAAATTGCTTTATTTCTATGCCTTAGGGCCCACCGTCGGTGGAGAACATTTCTAGAACATCCGCGTTGACGCAACCAAGGGGCCGGGCCTACCATCGCGCCCCGCTTCTTCCAATTGAGCACGCACCATGGCCGCGCTGACCCCAATCGCCCAGCAAATTTGGGACATGAAATACCGCCTCAAGGCGGGTGACGGCACGCCTGTCGACAAAACGATCGAAGACACATGGCGCCGTGTGGCCAACGCGCTGGCGGCGCCGGAAAAAGATCCTGCCGCCTGGTCTGAGAAATTCTACGATGCCCTATCGGACTTCAAGGTGCTGCCGGCGGGCCGCATCATCGCCGGTGCGGGCACCGGTCGTCGCGTGACGCTGTTCAATTGCTTCGTCATGAACACCATCGAAGACGACATGGGCACGATCTTCGACAATCTGCGCGAAGCTGCGCTGACCATGCAGCAGGGCGGCGGCATCGGTTATGACTTTTCGACCCTGCGGCCCAAAGGGGCGTTGGTCAAAGGCGTCGGCGCAGACGCATCTGGTCCCTTGTCGTTTATGGATGTATGGGATGCGATGTGCCGAACCATCATGTCGGCCGGGCACCGGCGCGGCGCGATGATGGCCACGTTGCGCTGCGATCATCCCGACATCGAAGCTTTCATCGAAGCCAAGCACGAAGCCGGCCGTTTGCGCATGTTCAATCTGTCGGTCCTCGTCACCGACGCCTTCATGGACGCGGTCAAGAACGACGCGCCGTGGGATCTCACCTTCGACGGCACGATATTCGATTCGGTTTCAGCGCGCGATCTATGGAACAAGATCATGCGCGCCACTTTTGCCTATGCCGAACCAGGTGTGATTTTCATCGACCGGATCAACCGGCTGAACAACCTCGCGTATTGCGAAACCATCAACGCGACCAACCCTTGCGGTGAACAACCCCTACCACCCTATGGGGCTTGTCTGTTGGGCTCGGTTAATTTGGCCAAGCTTGTCGAAGATGCGTTCGCCGAAAACGCACGCCTCAATATTACCGCGCTCGATGAGATGACGCGTGTTGCCGTGCGCATGCTCGACAATGCGATCGACGTCTCGCGCTTCCCGCTTGCGGCCCAAGAGAAAGAAGCCAAAAACAAACGCCGCATGGGACTTGGCGTCACCGGTCTCGCCGATGCCCTTATCATGTGCGGCGCGCGCTACGGCAGCGACCAAGCCGTTGCGCTCACCAAAGAGTGGATGGGGACGCTTCGCCGCGCGGCCTATCTCGCATCGGCCGATCTAGCGGCCGAAAAGGGATCATTTCCGCTCTACGACCAAGACAACTATCTCGCTGGTGAATCCGTCCGACAACTGGATGACGATGTGCGCGCCGCCATCGCCGAAAAAGGCATCCGCAACGGCCTGCTCACGTCAGTCGCCCCCACCGGCACGATTTCGATCTTTGCCGACAATGTCTCGTCGGGCCTCGAGCCGGTGTTCAGCTTTAAATACAAGCGCAATGTCTTGATGCCTGACGGCAGCCGACGCGAAGAAGATGTCAGTGACTACGCCTTCCGCCTTTACCGCCGCGAATACGGCGAGAACACCGCGCTAACTGATGCCTTCGTCGACGCGCAGACCCTCACCCCCACCGACCACGTACGCATGCAGGCCACCGTTCAGGCCTATATCGACTCGGCAGTATCCAAGACGGTCAACGTGCCCGAAGACATCGGCTTCGAGGCCTTCAAGGATGTTTACCTCGCGGCCTATGAGCAGGGCTGCAAAGGCATCACCACTTACCGGCCCAACGACATCACAGGCGCGGTGCTCCGTACCGAGCCCGCCAAAGACACCTCCCAATCCGAATTGCCGCTCGATCCGCCTCCTGCACGCCACAACGACCCGTTCGAAGCCGGCGGCGTGGTCTACATGACCCAACCCCTAGATCGTCCCGGCGTTCTCCCTGGTTCGACCTACAAGGTGCGTTGGCCGGAAAGCGATCACGCGATCTACATCACCATCAACGATGTCATCCAAGACAGCCGCCGCCGCCCGTTCGAGGTGTTCATCAACTCCAAGAATATGGAGCACTACGCATGGACGGTGGCGCTCACGCGTATGATCTCGGCCGTGTTCCGGCGCGGCGGCGATGTTTCGTTTGTGGTGGAAGAACTCAAGGCTGTGTTCGATCCACGCGGCGGCTATTGGATCGACGGTGAATATGTGCCGTCACTCTTGGCCGCGATCGGTGATGTCATCGAGAAACACCTCATCAGCATCGGCTTTATCGCCAACCCTGACGACACCGAAGAACAGGCCGTTGAGCTCCGCAAGGCCGCCGGTATGGAGGCCGGCCCCGGTGATGCCCGCATGCGCAGCTGCCCGCGCTGCTCGCAACCCTCCCTCATGCGCCTCGAAGGCTGCGATACCTGCACCAGCTGCGGCTTCAGTAAGTGCGGCTAAGAACCGACTAACCGGTGCACCTCATGCAGCGGCCCGTCGGCAATACCAAGCTCATCGAGATGCGCAATCGTGTTGGAGAGGTACTCACGGTTGGTTCCACTCCTGCCTGATGCGCTGGCAATAATTTGGGAAATTTCTTCCGGCGAGAGCTTCCCCGCATAGTGATCGTGCGCCGGATTGACCACAAAGCAGGCCGCCTGCGCTGCCTCGCCACTATCGCCTAGCGCGACCCTTAGCCAGCGCAATTCGTAGACATCAACTTCATGGCCGAACATCTCGCGCTTGATCAGGTAGTCCATCGCCGCCTCAGCTTCTGCCGCGCCAACACGGAACGCGCGCCCACGACAGGAGCCCCCGCGATCCAGGCCCAACACCAAGCCGCGGCGCTCCGGGGTGCCGCGGTAATGCTCGGAATACAAACAAAAGGCCCGGTGATAGCCGAGGAGGTGGGCAGGTCGGGCGTCAACATAGGGAAAGCCCGGATTCCACATCAGCGACCCGTAGCCAAACACCCAAATATCGCCGTCGCTCTGCACCCGATCTCGCCCCATGGCCGCGCCGTTTCGCGCCCGCTATATACTAGGCCGATGATCCTGCGCCAACGCTGCCCAGTCTAGATGGCCGAATACGCCACCGCCGCTTTCGAAGGTCGCCGCCGGCCCCGCACCAAGCTGTGGACCGCTTTGGCGCTTGCGTTCTTCGCCGTCCTGGCGGCGGGCCTCTACGCCGCGTTCTGGTTCGACACGGCGGGCCGATTGAAATCAGGCATTGTCGAGTGGACCGCCGTTCAACGCGAAGCGGGCAACTTTGTCGTCTTCAACGATCTACAAATCTCGGGTTTTCCGCTGTCTTTCACCCTGACCGCCGATCAGGCCACCTTGGGCCGTACCGCGGATCAGACATTTTCGTGGCGCGCGGAAGCCTTTCGTGCCGCTGCCCGACCTTGGGCACCGCGCCACCTGACGATCAGTGCGCCGGACAACGGCGTAACGTTCTCCGCGCGTGGAAATTCACGCAACGTCGAGATAACTGCCGCCGCGCTGCGAATGACGGTGGAACTCGACGACACTAACTGGCCGGTGACAGTTGCCGTGCGGTTCGAACGCCCCAT
>JAPKDI010000090.1 GCA_026421105.1 Alphaproteobacteria bacterium
GTCGTGACGTTGGCTCTCATGGCGATCTTCCTCCTCTAGGTGGTGGGTCTCAAGCGACGCGCGCTGCCGCGATTGCATCGTTTCCGCTTCAGACTACTGAAAACTACATGAAAGCCCTTATCGTCAAGGAGCGGCGTCCCCACGAGAAACGGGTTGCTGCCACCCCGGAGACGACGAAAAAACTTTCAGCTCTTGGCATTGCGGTCATCGTCGAATCCGGAGCTGGGACGGGCGCCAACATCCCTGATGATGCCTACCGCGAGGCAGGGGCCGAGATTGTCTCCGACATCTCTGCCGTCCAAGACGCAGATCTTTTGCTCACGGTGCAACGGCCAGGCGGCGACGACGGGGCTGACCCGATCAAATGTCTCAAGAAGGGCGGTCTCCTCGTCGGCATGTTGGCGCCCACCGCTGAGCCCGAGCGCGTCAATGGGTATGCCGACCACGGTGTCGTCGCCTTTTCGCTTGAGTACTTGCCGCGGATCACACGCGCCCAGAGCATGGATGTGCTCTCCTCCCAATCAAATCTGTCCGGTTACAAAGCAGTCCTGGATGCGGCGAGCGTCTACGGCCGCGCCATGCCCATGATGATGACGGCTGCCGGAACGGTCGCACCGGCGAAGGTTTTCGTCATGGGCGCGGGCGTTGCGGGGCTCCAGGCAATTGCCACGGCCCGTCGCCTAGGTGCCATCGTGTCGGCGACGGACGTTCGCCCGGTCGCGAAAGAGCAAGTTGAATCGCTCGGGGCGAAGTTCGTCATGGTCGAGTCGACGGAGCAGGAAAGCGCCGAGACCGAGGGCGGCTACGCCCGCGAGATGAGTGCCGAATATCAAGAAAAACAGCGAGAACTGGTGCGCGCAACGCTGGAAAAATCTGATATCGCGATCTGTACCGCGTTGATCCCAGGGCGCCCAGCACCGACCCTCATCAAGGCAGAAACAGTGCGCCGTATGAAGCCCGGGGCGGTCATTGTTGACCTGGCGGTTGAGCAAGGGGGCAATTGCGAATTGTCTGTTTTGGGCGAAGTCGCGGATGTCGACGGCGTCAAAATTGTCGGTTACGCGAATGTACCCAGCCGTCTTGCTACTGATGCGTCAGCCCTTTACGCCAAGAACCTCCTGAATTTTGTGACGCCCCTGGTCGACGCAGAAACCAAAGCGTTCAAGATCGATTGGGAGGACGAGATCATCACAGCTACGGCCCTCACCCGTGACGGCCAGGTGGTTCATTCCTCGTTGAGAACGGAGCGTTCTTGATGGAAGCAGCGGCCGTCATCGACCCTTTCGTTTTCCGTTTGGCGATCTTCGTGCTCGCCATCTTTGTGGGTTACTACGTCGTCTGGAGCGTCACCCCGGCACTGCACACGCCGCTCATGTCGGTCACCAACGCAATCTCAAGTGTCATCATTGTTGGTGCGCTGATCGCTGCGGGTCCGGAAGAAATCAGTATCGCCAAAATCTTCGGGTTCGCGGCAATCATCCTCGCGGCGATCAACATATTTGGTGGCTTTGTTGTCACGCAGCGCATGCTGCAAATGTTCAGAAAGAAGAAATAGCGTGGCCGCTAACCTTTCCGCGGTCGCCTACCTGATCTCAGGCGTGCTGTTCATCATGGCGCTGCGCGGGCTTTCGTCGCCCGTAACAGCCCGGCGCGGCAACTATTTCGGCATTGCCGGCATGTTGATCGCCATCGTGACCACGATGCTCAACCCGCATGTCCTAGGTTTTGACCTCATCATCCTCGGACTGGGGATTGGAGCCGTGATCGGTACGATCATTGCCCTGCGCATCCAAATGACGGCGATGCCACAACTGGTCGCGGCCTTCCACAGCTTGGTCGGGCTCGCCGCCGTGCTAGTGGCCTCTGCTGCGCTGTACGCGCCTGAATCGTACGGTATCGGGATCACCGGTCAGATCAAGACGGCCAGCCTCATCGAAATGTCAATCGGCGCGGTCGTCGGCGCCATCACTTTCTCCGGCTCACTTGTTGCCTTCGCGAAGCTCCAGGGCCTCGTGACGGGCGATCCGCTGGTTTTTTCGGGCCAGCACTGGCTTAACCTGCTGATCGGTATCGTGATCGTCGCGATCGGCGCGGTCTTCGTGCTGCATGAATCCATCCCGCTTTTTTGGCTCCTTGTTGGGCTTTCCTTCGTGATCGGGTTCTTGATCATTCTGCCGATCGGGGGCGCAGACATGCCCGTGGTGGTGTCGATGCTGAACTCTTACTCAGGTTGGGCTGCCGCCGGGATTGGCTTTACTCTCGAAAACAACGCCTTGATCATTACTGGCGCGCTGGTTGGTTCGTCCGGCGCCATCCTCAGCTACATCATGTGCCGGGCGATGAACCGTTCCTTCATCAGCGTCATTCTTGGTGGATTCGGAGGAGAGGCTGCTAGCGCGGCTACAGGCGGTCGTAGTGACCAGTCCGTCCGCGCGGGGAGCGCGGATGATGCCGCGTTCATCCTGAAAAACGCGGGCTCAGTGATTATTGTGCCGGGTTACGGCCTTGCTGTCGCTCAAGCCCAGCATGTCGTGCGTGAAATGGCGGACAAGCTCAAAGAAGAGGGCGTAAAGGTCCGTTTCGCCGTCCACCCCGTCGCGGGCCGGATGCCAGGGCATATGAACGTCCTGCTGGCCGAAGCCAACTTGCCCTACGACGACGTTTTTGAACTCGACGAAATCAACAGCGATTTTTCGACTACCGATGTGGCTTTTGTGATTGGCGCGAATGACGTTACCAATCCTGCGGCCAAGACGGATCCGCAAAGCCCGATCTACGGGATGCCAATTCTCGACGTCGAGAATTCCAGTACCGTCTTGTTTGTTAAACGGTCGTTATCCCCGGGCTATGCCGGGGTCGATAACGAAGTCTTCTATCGCGACAACACGATGATGTTGTTCGGCGACGCCAAAGAGATGGTGGAAGGCGTTCTTCGCGCCCTTTAGGCGCAAAAAAAGCCGCCAACGGCGGCTTTCCCAGCACAGAGAAATTAGGGGGCGACGCTAGACTTCGCGTTGCGCCCGTTTGCGCGCCAACTTGCGCGCGCGGCGCACGGCCTCTGCCTTTTCACGGGCACGCTTTTCCGACGGCTTTTCGTAGAAGTTCCGGAGTTTCATCTCACGAAAGATACCCTCGCGCTGCATTTTCTTCTTCAGGGCGCGGAGCGCTTGATCAACGTTGTTATCGCGGACGTGAACTTGCAAAGGGATCTCCTAGAAATCTTGTCGACTTCGCGCCCGAACTTGGTGCCGAGAACGTACGAGGCGCGGTGGATACCATATGGAATTGGGGATGTACACCCCAACACCCCGTCTAGCGAGTGAAAATGGCCTGCTTTTAAGCCGTTTTTGGGCCTTTACCGGGTGGTGCACGGTGGACCATGATACAGCATGGCTATCTTAAAAATCGCCCAAATGGGGCATCCGGTGTTATTGCAGCGGGCTGCGGAGATCGCTGATCCGCTAGCCCCGGCCGTTCAAACACTGATCGGCGATATGTTCGAAACTATGGCCGATGCGGACGGTTTGGGCCTTGCCGCACCCCAGGTCCATGTCCCGCAACGATTGGTCATATTCCATGCCCCGACTGATGACGGTGAAAGTGACGGACCACGCGTCCTGATCAATCCGGTAATTACGCCCCTTTCGGAGGACATGCAGCTTGGGTGGGAGGGGTGCCTTTCCGTGCCAGGCCTCCGTGGCAAGGTGCCGCGGTATCAGATCATTCGCTACACCGGCGTGAATGCCCTGGGGGAGCCGGTAGACGTGACCGCTGAGGGGATGCATGCCCGGGTCGTCCAACATGAATGTGACCACCTCGATGGCCGGCTCTATCCCACTCAAATGATCGATCTCGCTGATCTCATTTTTGAATCGGAGTGGCGCCACCAAGTCGCCGCAGGCGAAGATCCCGACTTATATGTCTTAGGCAATGACGAGGAGGACGACGATCTTGACTGACGAGGCCGAAAAGGAAGCTCTGCTCAACGCGATTCTCAAGCACGCGCCGTTCGATGGCTGGTCCGGCGCGGCATTCTCTGCCGGGATCAAAGACGCTCAAGTGAACGCTGATCGCGCCGCGATCTTGTTTCCGCGCGGCATAGCGGATGTCGCGATCTATTTTGGGGAATCTGTTGCGGCCAAGCTCGAGGCGGACCTCGTCGGGTTGGCGGACCGTGAACCTTCCGTGCGTCGTCGGATAGCCACCGGCGTCCGCAGCCTCATCATGTTCTTCGCCGACCATCGAGAGGCGGTTCTGCGACTGCCACCGCCTCACAAGCCGGCAGCCAGCCTCTACCGAATTACTGACGTTATATGGCGCGCCGCTGGCGACCGGTCGACCGATTACAACTTCTATACAAAACGTGGTCTCCTCGCGGGCGTCGTGACCGCCACCTATCTCTACTGGCTCGATGACGAGTCTGAGGGCTTCGTCGAGACCTGGGCTTTCCTCGATCGCCGGATCGAAGACGTTCTGCGCATTCAGATGCTCCGTGGCCGTCTTGAAAAGGCTGGCCGACGGCTTGGCATGCCTTTCGATGCATGGCGAAAGTCGCCGCTCGGGCGGATTATTCGGGGGCAGGCAGGGGCGCGATAGGCGACAGCGTCGTCACATGGCCCATCTTTCGGCCGGCACGCACGGCCGACTTGCCATACAAATGGAGCTTGGTGAGGGGATCGTCTAGGCGCGACCGCCAAGTGTCGGCCTCATCGCCGATTAGGTTCGCCATCACAACGTTGAAGGCACGGGCTGTACTGCCAAGGGGCAACCTGCAGATCGCCCGGATATGTTGTTCGAACTGGTCGGTAGCGCAGGCATCGATCGTCCAATGCCCAGAATTATGGACCCGCGGCGCAATTTCGTTGACGAGGACGGCGCCGTCTTTGGTGGCAAACATTTCAACCGCACCCACCCCAACGTAGTCCAATGAGGCGGCCAAACGATGCGCAATGTTGCGCGCTGTTTCCAAGGCGGCGCCTGCCAAATGAGACGGCACTCGGCTCTCCCGCAAAATGCCGTCGCGATGATGATTCTCGGGTACATCAAATGTGCTCAATGCGCCCGACTGACTACGGGCAAACAGCACGGACACTTCCATCTCGAAATCAACAATTCCTTCCAGGATGCAATCGACTGCCCCCAATGTCATCCAGGCCGAATCCAGTTCGCTGATGGAGCGAACGGTGCTCTGACCCTTGCCGTCATAGCCCATCCGCCGTGTCTTCAGGATGCCGGGAAGCCCAGTTGCCTCTGCAGCCGCAGCGAAATCGTCCGCCGACGAAACGACCGCAAAGGGTGCCGTGGGTATGCCGAGAGACTGACAGAGTTGCTTCTCTGCCAGGCGATCTTGGGTAACCTTCAGAGTCCCCGTCGAGGGGCTGACGCAGACGGACTGCTGGACGAACTCCACTGTCTCGGCTGGAATGTTTTCAAACTCAAAGGTCACCACATTCACGGCGGCGGCGAATGAACCAAGTGCTACCTGATCGTCATAGCCAGCCACGGTGGTTTGCGAAGCGACCAGCGAGGCGGGCGAAGCGGGTTCCGGGCAGTAAATGTGCGTGCGATACCCGAGCTGCGCCGCCGCGAGACACAGCATTCGGCCGAGCTGCCCACCGCCAAGAATCCCGATTGTGGCGCCAGGTGCGATTGCCTCTAAGTGCGCCACTCAGGTCCTATCTGGCGTTTCGGCGACCGCAGCCGACTGATTCTGGCGCCACTTGCGCAGCGCTTTCTTGACAGTATCGTCGCCCAGCGCGACGACAGCGGCAGCCAGCAGGGCAGCGTTGATCGCCCCGGGACGGCCTATCGCCAAGGTGCCGACCGGTATGCCTGGTGGCATTTGGACAATCGACAACAAGCTATCCATGCCACTCAGCGCTTTGCTTCCGATTGGCACCCCGAATACGGGGAGGAGGGTCATCGACGCGCTCATGCCGGGCAAATGAGCCGCGCCCCCGGCCCCAGCGATAATGGCAAGCAACCCACGGCCTTCGGCCTCTTGGGCGTATTCGACCATGCGCTGTGGCGTCCGATGAGCCGACACAATCCGAACCTCATGGG
>JAPKDI010000091.1 GCA_026421105.1 Alphaproteobacteria bacterium
GATCAACCAACTCGGCGTTTTTATCGAAATAGTCATGCACGGATTTGATGAGGTTCGCCGCCCGGGAATGCGGAACCAATGCGTGGATCGGCACCCAGCGCTGACCTTCGGGACCAAGCATGCTGTTGGGTGGCACAAACGGCGTCGCCCGCATGACCTGGGGGAGACTGGCTTGAATCTCACGACCTTTCGCGTCGGTGCATATCCCAGTTGCCTCCACGACGACGGAATTGACGGTCTTGGCGTCGTGGCCGTCGATTACCAAATGCACGGAATACTCAACACCTTCAAACATTCGCCGACCACCGGCCGCAACTTTGGCCGCCCCTTTGACGCCGTCGATGATCGACTTGCCCGATCGCGCGACACCGGCCAACCGCTTGATGTCCGTAAGAAGGCCTTCGCGTTTGAGGCGTTGGCCCTGGAGATAAGGATCGAACGCAAAACATTCGGCCGCCAAACTACGGCGGGAAACCTCGGACATGGCCGCAGTGACGCCGTCGTAATCGTCAAACGCGAACGACAGATAGCGGGTCTCCGTCGGGAACGGAATGAGGCGCAAAACGACCTTGGTCTTGAACCCAAGCGCGCCCGCATCCGAAAGGAAAATACCGGTTAGATCGGGGCCGTAGCTGCGAAAGAACGGGGATGGATTGAAGGGCGTTGCCCAAGAGCCGGTTTTCAGAATTCGGCCATCGGCCAAGACAACTTCAAGGCCGAGACAACTGTCGGCTGCACTACCGTGGATGCCCGAACCGAAAAAGATGCTGTTCTGAGACATCGCACCACCAACGGTGGAATACATACCTGAGAGCGCTCCAAAGTAGGGTGCTCGAAGCCCCTTCTCCTTTAGCGCATCAAAGACTTGCAACCACGTGCAACCGCTTTCCACGACCGCATACATATCTTCAGCGTTGATCTCGACAATGCGATTGAGACGCTGCAAATCAACAACGACCGACTTTGGCGTTATCGGCAAATAGGCATCGGTGTAAGAAAGGCCGCCACCGCGCGGGATGACCGCATAGCCTTCGCCGGACGCAGCTTTCGACGCTTCAGCCAATTCCTCAGGCGTGGACGGTTGAATGACGAAAGCGGCAGGTTCAGCTTCGCGAAACACGTCGCTTGAGAAGAATTGCCGATCCTCTAGATCCGTTAACACATGCTCGTTACCGAGCACTTGCTTCAAACGTGCCTCAAGGGCTGGATCAGGACTATCGGCTTCGGCAGCGTTGCTCATCACAGCCTCTTGTTTCGGACGAAGCGCTACGTCATAGGGTTTCGTTTAGGCGGCACTGGAAAAGCGAGATTATCGGGCCCAATCGTCTCGCGTTACAGCGAGCCTTCACGCGCACGCTCCCGCAATTCGGTCTTGAGAATCTTCCCACCGGCATTGCGTGGCAGCACTTCCAGGTAGACGAAAGTTTTGGGAACCTTGTACTTGGCCAAATTTTTTCGGCAATATGAATCGAGGTCGGCGTCCGTCACATCTCCGCTCTTGACCACGATGGCCTTGACCGCCTCGCCCCATTCTTCGTCCGGCACACCGATAACGCTGGCTTCTGCCACGCTAGGGTGGGCGATAAGAACTTCTTCAATCTCGCGCGGGAATACATTCACCCCGCCGGAAATGATCATGTCCGTCTTTCGATCCACCAGATAGAGGTAGCCTTCATCATCGTGACGTCCCATGTCGCCAACGGTGCACCAGCCGTCGTCGGTTATCGCTTCCGCGGTTGCCTCGGGGTTTTCCCAGTAGCCATTAAACAGAAGGGGTGATCGGCAAAACAACTCTCCGACATCGCCCTGGGCAACCTCGGCGCCCTCTTCATCGCGCAGGGAGACCTCAACTGTCGCGTAAGGCAGACCGACGCATTGCTGTTTGCGGAGTTGATCAGGGGGACGCAGGCTCGTAACAAAGCCCCCCTCGGTCGACCCGTATGTCTCGTGAAGCAACCCTTCGCCGAAGTAGTCGACAATCTTTTCTTTTGTGTCCTGCAAGAGAGGCGCAGCGTTCGAAATGATGGCCCGCAATGTGGTCGGGCGGTGCTTGTCTAGAATCTTCTTCTCCAACCCAAACATCCGGTGAAAGTGAGTCGGGACAAAGAACGTATTTGTTAGGTTCATTTCAGAGATCTTGCGCAACACCACCTCGGGGTCGTATTTGGGCAGTATCTCGCAGAACCCGCCAAAAAAGATCGGCGCCATCGCGAAGGCAAATCCCGCACCGTGGAACAACGGTGCCAACGCCAATGCACGATCATCCGGCCCATAGCAGCCAAACTCGACCCCCATGGTGTAGAACGCCATCGTCCGCGAGCGATGCGATAGAAGACAGCCCTTCGGCTTGCCCGTCGTTCCGGACGTGTAGGGGATGCAAAAGACATCCCAGTCCTCCAGCTCAACGTTTGGTGTGTCGGGTTTGGCAGCGGCAATCCAGTCGTCGTAGTCCTTGCCAATGACGATGATGCGTTCCACCGTATCGAGCTTGGCCGCGCGCGCAATTTCCTCAACGCTTTCGTGCACGAAAAGAACCTTCGCGCCAGAATCATTGCAAATATGCTCAACCTCAGGCGGGGTGACCGACGGAGGCACCATTGCCGGCGCGACGCCAGCATCAGAGAGACCTGCAACAATCTCAATAAACTCGATGCAATTCGGTGAAAACAGGGCGGCGTGATCGCCCTTTTTCAAGCCTAGGTCGTGGATCGCTGCGGTCGCCACTCGGTTGAACCGCTCGATAAGCGTGGTGTAGGTAAATTCGCGCGGTCCTTGAGCCAACGCGACTTTGTTCGGCGTGCGCCGTGCGGACGACCGTACGCCGGTTGAGAGCAGAATGGGCCGGTGGTTGTCAGGGCGCCCTGGTATCTGGACGTTAGGCGACATTACTGAGTTCGACCTTCCATGATTCGAGCACTTCATCGCCCGTAAGGACCCGCCCAAAGAAAAATCCCATGGTCGTCAGCGCAACCTCGGCCCGGTCGTCGTCGATTTCACCGACTGCATCGCTAACGACAAAACAGCGAAAGTCGCGCTGGCTCGCATCACGAACCGTCGTTTCAACGCACATATTGGTCGTGACACCACAGAACACGAGGCTTCTAATCTTCATGGCGGCCAACACGGACTCAAGCTGCGTTGAATAGAAGGCACTCGGCCGGTTTTTCTGGACCACCATATCGCCGGGTTCCGGCGTAAGACTATCAATGATCTCAGCATCCCAACTGCCCAGTTCGCACAAGCCGACATCTTTCAGGCCTGGCATGATCTCGTTGACGATAAATCCGCCGTCCTTGAAGTCGGATTGATATACGTACTGCGTATAAATCACCGGTACGCCGGCCTGGCGCGCTGCAGCGACCATGCGCTTACACCCCGGTTCAGCCGCTGCCAGTCGCTCATAGGGAAAGCCGAGTTTCTCGATCTTACCGCCAGAGCGGCAGTAGCTGTTTTGCATATCCACGACGATAAGGGCTGTTTTGTCGCGTCCCAATTCCATTGTCATGATTATTCTCCCTAAGCCGCGTTACTCAGTTCGACACCCCATTCGTCGAGCACATCGTTGACGTTCATCACTCGGGCAAAAAGGTATTCCATTGCCTTCAAAGAAGTCTGGCCACGGAAGTCGTCAACTTCACCCACCGCATCGCGAACCACAAAAGTCCGGAAATCGCGTTGCGACGCGTCGCGGACGGTTGTCTCGACGCAGATATTTGTCGTCACGCCGCAAACCACGACATTCTCAATCTGTTGCGAACGAAGATACGACTCGAGACGTGTGGCATAGAATGAGCTCGGTCGATTCTTGTCTATAATGATGTCGGAGTCTTCCCGCTTCATGTCAGGGTGAATCTCTGAATCCCACGTTCCAGCAACGCAAAGGTTCACTTCCTTTAGGCCAGGCATGATCTCTTCCATCTGAACGCCGCCATCCCGAAAATCCGGTTCGTAGACATAGCGGGTCCAAAAAACGGGGACGTCAGCCTTGCGCGCGCCCGCAACGAGACGCTGTACACCGGGCGATGCAACGGCGAGTTTTTCCCAATCAAAGCCTAATTGGGCCATCGACCCCTTTCCGTCGATGAAACCGTTCTGCATGTCCACAACGATAAGGGCGCAGTTTTCTTTTCTGAGTTCAATCGTCATCGCGGCCTCCCTCGAGGTTTCGGATCAGCTAGCCTTGCGCTTTTTTGCAGGTTTGCGCGCAGCTGGCTTCGCTTTCGATGTCCGCTTCCGCACGGTCGCACTCAACCGTCGGAGCGATTTCATTTTTGAGCGCTCGTCGAGTTTGAAGATGCGGATCGCGTTGTCACGCATGATCTGTTGGTACGACTCCGGCTTGAAATTGAGATCGCCGACCTCCCGCACCGCGCGGATGGGATCAATCACTGGCCAATCTGTGCCGAACAGGAACTTATGCGAACCGTAGCTATTGGCGTAATGCACCATTTGCTTGGGCCAATGTTTGGGTGCGTAGGCATCGCCACCAATAAAAATATTTTCGTGTTTCCACGCCATCGAGATCATCTCGTCGGTCCATGGCACACCCAAATGGATGCCCAACAACTTGAGTTCTGGATAGAGGATTGAGACACGGTCGAGACTGATTGGACGACCCACCGACGGTAGCCGCCGATCACGTTGGTAAACCAAATTGTGGCCGACCTGCATCATGATTGGAATGTCGAGTTCGATGCACTTGGCATAAATTGGAAAGACGTACCCGTGATCTGGTGGCAGATCGAACCAGTGCGGATAGTAATGCGCGCCGACAAATCCCAGCTCGTTGACCGCATATTCCAGTTCCGCAAGCTGCTTCATCCCGAGCGTCGGGTCGACGCCAGCGAGGCCTGAAAAGCGATCAGGGTAGCGCTGGCACACCTGATGTACGCGCTCGTAGGAAATGTGGAAGGAGCCCTTAACGTTCATGTCGCCTGCACGTGTCGCGATCAGGAGGGCGTGTTCGATGCCAGCGGCATCCATCATTCGCAAATATTCGGGGACCCCGATGCCTTTGCGCATCTTAGGGCTCATCCGGACTTGTTTCTTGAAGTGATTGTCGATCCCGGTTTGATCGTTACGCACTTCGACTGGCGTATAGAGATTACAGACGATATCTATGTGGCCCGACATGCCCTCCCCTTCCTATGCTTGCCCGGTTTGCGTCCCGGAACGTGTTAGTTATTGTTCTGCATAATTCTAACGGGTACACGGGCGGCAGGCAACGCAGTCCAGCTTGCTCCGGCGGCCCGATATGACAGAATAACTTTACTTTTCTCGGACACTCGGAACTCATGAGCGACCTGCGAACCTTTCTCGACGAAGAGGCGGCCCATGTATGGCGGCCGGCTGGTGCAGTCTCTTTGACACAAGAAATTACGGCGCTCCAACAGGCGCTCGACGCGCGCCAGCAATATCCAATTATCGAGATCACGCAGCCCAAGGCCGCCGACGGGTCCATCAATCCAATCCCAGTTGTTTGCAACCTCACTGCAAGTCGTGAACTCACGGCACGCGCGTTGGGTGTCCAGGACCACCGCGATTTTGCGGCAACTTATGCCCAACGCACTGCAAACCCGATTGCGCCAGTAACCGTCCAGCGCGACGCCGCGCCGGTCCAGCAACTTGTCTTGCAAGGTGAGGAAGCCTCACTGTTGGACTTGCCAGTCTTGACGCAACACGCTCTCGACCCTGGGCCGTATCTCACGGCGGCGCACGCCACGACATACGACCCAGAGACAGGCGTCGATAACACGGCCATCCAGCGTTGCTGGGTCAAAGAACCGCGGCGAATGTCCTATTACCCCTACCCCGCGTCACACAACACGCGCAATTTGCGAAAGTTCTGGACCAAGGGCGAACCCTGCCCAGTGGCGTTTTGGATTGGCCACCACCCCAAGGTCTTACTCGGCACTCAGGCCAAGCTTTCGTATCCCGAAAGTCATTGGTCAGCATGCGGCGGTCTTTTGGGAGAACCGCTGCGCCTCGTGCCGAGCATTACCCACGGCGACAAGATCATGGTGCCGGCTGACGCTGAGATCGTGATCGAAGGCTGGGC
>JAPKDI010000092.1 GCA_026421105.1 Alphaproteobacteria bacterium
GTTCGTCGAATCAATTGTCCCCGGCCGGCACCGAGCCAGACTAGATCGCTGGTCAGCCCGTAGTGGGTGGCAGGCAGTTTTTGTTAGTCGGCTTCTGCCGGTGATCTCATTCAATCTGGTGAACTACGCTGCCGGTCTGACAACAGTTAGTCTCCTGGCCTTCACCCTTGCCACCGGATTGGGCATTCTACCTGTGACAATTGTCATGGTGATGTTGGGACATAATATGTCTGCGGCATCTTGGGAGATGTGGAGCGCATTGGCGTTGAGCGGGCTAGCTGTTTGGGGCGTTATCCATTGGGCCAGCCGCCGGCACCGTCGCGCAGCGAAGGTGAAAGAGAAGATATGAGCGAGGCGACGCCGCAAGAGGTTCTTGATTTCTGGTTTAGCGACCGAGACGAAGGGGGCGAGGTGGTTTTCCGTCGGGCCTGGTTCGAGAAGGACGATGCCTTCGACACCGCCATACGGGACGGGTTCGAGATGACCTACGCAAAAGCGGCCGCACGCGAACTTGAGGCGTGGCGGGAACAACCTCACACGGCGTTGGCGCTGGTTGTGACGCTCGATCAGTTTTCACGCAACATGTTCCGTGATGACCCCAAAATGTACGCGGCGGACGCCTATGCAGCCGAGATAGCCAAGGAATCGCTCGCCAAGGGCTATGACAAGGTATTCGGCATCGTGCAGGGCTGGTTCTTCTATATGCCGCTGATGCACAGCGAGCATTTGGCTGATCAGGAGGCCTGCGTGACGTTGTTCGAGCAACTGCCGCAGAATGAGACTGTGCAGCGTGGACTGGAGTCTGCCCGTCTACACCGCGACATTGTGGCGCGATTCGGACGGTTTCCGCATCGCAACAAGATCGTCGATCGCGAGTCGACTACTGAGGAAGAAAACTTCTTGCTGGAGCCTAATTCCTCGTTCTAACGGGGCTTACGGAGTGAAAAGTGTTGCGAATAGGTCACAAAATGGCCTAAAAGCAAAAATTGTTATCTTTTGTGAGTACTCTTACCTAGGTTTTGCGAGTATTCACTATAAGGCACCACGGTAACACACTGATTCATTGCAAAGAATCCAATGATTAGAATGTCTAAAAGATACGACGTTCCCCGAATCGCCAGAATCGGTTGTGTGCGTGCGCTTGGCCGTATCCACGTCCTTCGACTTACGCGCCCCTGAGCGGGAACGTATGTGGATACGGGCTCGTTCAGGGGAGTTGAACTAGTCCGTATCCCAGTTCTTGAAGGATCGAGCCCATGAATAACATTCCAGAATTAGACCGAGTCGTTATCTTCGACACCACCTTGCGCGATGGCGAGCAATCGCCCGGCGCATCGATGAATATCGAGGAAAAGCTGCGCATCGCCGAGGCCCTCGAAGCGATGGGTGTCGACGTGATCGAGGCGGGTTTTCCGATTGCTTCGAATGGTGACTTCGAGGCCGTCAACGAAGTTGCGAAGGTTATCAAAGAGTCGACGGTATGCGGATTAGCGCGTGCGGGTACGAAAGACATTGACCGTGCTGCCGAGGCGTTGCGCCCGGCCAAACGCAAACGCATTCATACCTTCATCGCAACAAGCCCGTTGCATATGAAGTTCAAGTTGCAAATGTCGCCCGAGGATGTTCATCAGGCGGTGCTCGACTCAGTCACGCGCGCGCGTAGCCACGTTGATGACGTCGAGTGGTCTTGCGAAGACGGCACCCGGTCGGAACGGGACTACCTTTGCCGCTTGATCGAGACTGCCATCAGTGCTGGCGCCACGACGATCAATATTCCTGATACCGTTGGCTACACGATTCCGTCGGAATACACCTCTTTGATCGAAGAGATCCGCAATCGAGTGCCCAACATCGACAAGGCGCGGATTTCGGTTCACTGCCATAACGATTTGGGCCTGGCGGTGGCGAATTCGTTGGCTGGGGTCGCCGCTGGCGCGCGCCAGGTTGAGTGCACCATCAATGGCTTGGGCGAGCGAGCGGGCAACGCCGCACTCGAAGAAATCGTCATGGCGCTGCGCACCCGCAGCGACGTCATGCCGTATGGTACGTCCGTTCGCACCGAAAATATCACCAAGGCGTCGCGTCTGGTGTCAACGATCACCGGCTTCGCTGTTCAGCCCAACAAGGCCATTGTTGGGGCTAACGCCTTCGCCCATGAGTCTGGTATCCATCAGGACGGCATGCTTAAGAATGCCGAGACCTACGAGATCATGACACCGGAGTCGGTTGGGCTGACACAGTCAAATCTCGTGTTGGGAAAGCACTCGGGTCGTCACGCGTTCCGCAAGAAACTGTCGGAGCTGGGCTTCGACCTCGGCGACAACGCTGTTCAAGATGTTTTTGTTCGCTTCAAAGATCTCGCCGATAAGAAGAAAGAGATATTTGACGAGGACATCGTCGCGCTGGTTGATGACGAGGTTCGGGATAACGACCACATTCGCTTTGTCGCGCTTCAAGTCGTTGCTGGGTCGCGCGGACCCCAGACAGCCGATCTCGAGCTCGAGATAGATGGTAGGGTAGAGACTACCCATGCGGCCGGCGACGGCCCGGTCGACGCCACTTTCAATGCGATCAAAAACCTTTTCCCGCACAACGCCAATTTGCAGCTCTATCAGGTCCATGCCGTGACTGAGGGCACCGACGCACAGGCCGAGGTTACCGTGCGGCTTGAAGAGGACGGGAAGACCGTAAACGGGCAGGGGGCTGACACCGACACGTTGGTGGCCAGTGCCCGCGCATACATCAACGCGCTGAACAAATTGCTGGTGAAGCGCCAAAAGACCGCCCCTGCGGCTATGTCTGCCTGACGTGGCCGCAGTTTCATTGACCGCTGGGGAACGAGGCTTGGCACATGTTTTCTAATTTGTTCGGGATAATGTCGGCCGACATGGCCATCGACCTGGGAACTGCCAATACGTTGGTCTACGTCAAAGGGCGTGGCATCGTCCTGAACGAACCTTCGGTGGTCGCAATCATCAATCAGCGGGGCAAGAAGCAAGTCCTTGCTGTCGGCGACGAGGCGAAGATGATGCTGGGCCGCACGCCTGGGAACATCGAAGCAATTCGGCCGTTGCGGGATGGGGTCATCGCTGATTTCGAAATTGCTGAGGAAATGATCAAGCATTTCATCAGCAAGGTTCACAACCGGCGTAGTTTTGCGAGCCCACAGGTGATCATCGCGGTGCCGTCGGGTTCCACAGCAGTGGAACGGCGCGCGATTCAGGAATCGGCGGAGAGTGCAGGCGCACGGCGGGTCTACCTCATTGAGGAGCCAATGGCAGCCGCCATTGGCGCCGGCCTTCCGGTCACCGAGCCAACGGGTTCGATGGTTGTAGATATAGGTGGTGGGACCACCGAGGTTGCTGTGCTGTCGTTAGGTGGCATTGTGTATGCCCGATCGGTCCGGGTTGGCGGCGATAAGATGGACGAGGCAATCATCGCCTTCATCCGGCGCAATCATAACCTTCTCGTGGGCGAGTCCAGTGCCGAACGCATCAAACAGCAAATCGGGACAGCCTGCCCACCAGAAGATGGAAACGGCGACTCGATGCAAATCAAGGGCCGCGATCTGATGAACGGTGTGCCCAAAGAACTTATTATCAACCAGCGGCAGATCTCGGAAAGCCTCGCCGAACCCGTTGGTGCGATTATCGAGGCCGTGAAGGTCGCGCTTGAGCACACCGCCCCCGAACTCGCGGCTGACATTGTGGACAAGGGTATCGTGCTCACCGGTGGTGGCGCGTTGCTCGGCAATCTCGACATGGTGTTGCGCAATGCGACCGGTCTGCCGGTCTCGATTGCCGACGAGCCACTCAGTTGCGTGGCGCTTGGTACCGGTCGCGCTCTGGAGGAACTCAAATCGCTAAAGGGTGTGTTGTACCAACAGTACTAAGGCGTTCGGGGGTGGGTAGGGACACGCGCCGCCGAACATATCCGGAGGTTTTTGAGCGTTGAGAGCGCCACAAGGAAACGTCCTTCGCGTCGCGGTTCCACTGCGGAACTTGGTGCAGCGCTTTGCCTTTGTTCTGCTGATCGGCTCGGCCTTCACGCTCATGCTATTGGGGCGTTTTGACAACGTAGCTGTCGAACGCGCCCGCCTCGGCATCGTTGATGCGTTCACACCTATTATGGATGTCGTGTCGCGCCCGGTGAGCGCGGTCAACGCGCTGGTGCGTGACTTCAATGAGGTCGTAGGCTTGAGGTCGGAGGTTGCTCGTCTTACCGACGAGAATGACCGCCTGCTGCGGTGGCAAACTGTGGCGCGCCGCCTTGAGGCAGAAAATACAGCGTTCCGTGGATTGCTCGGCGCCAAGCCTCAAACATCATCGTTTTTGATTGCGGCACGCGTTGTCGCGGATGCCGGTGGACCGTTCGTGCGTACGGTTCTGCTCAATGCCGGACGTCGCGATGGGGTGGCCAAGGGGCAGGCCGTTGTGAATGCCAACGGTGTGGTTGGCCGCGTGGCCGAGGTCGGAGAACGTTCCGCCCGCGTCCTACTGCTTAGCGATTTGAACTCGCGCGTGCCCGTCGTCAATGAGCGGTCCGGTCAGCGCGGTGTGCTCACGGGTGACAACTCAGAGTGGCCCCTGCTTGTGTTTTTGCCCAATCAAGCCCAGGTCCAACCCGGGGACCGGATCGTCACGTCGGGCCACGGCGGACTCTTGCCGCCAGGATTGCCCATCGGTGTGGTCGCGTCCACGAGTGACAGCGTTGTGCGCGTGCAACCGCTTGTCGATTGGCACCGGATCGAGTTCGTACGCGTCGTACAATACGATCTACCGAAGTGGGATGGTGCCGCCGATGGTGAGCGCTGAGATGTCCGACACCGTTGGGTATCGGTTCACGCAAGTAGCGCGAAACGGAACGCCCGGCCTTCTGGCACTCACCTTCGTCTTTCTCAGCCTGGTGCCTTACAATTTTCCAGGTAGCGCACAATTGGTGCCCCCTCTCGCGTTAATGGCGGTCTTCTATTGGGGGGTCTATCGCCCTGATCTGCTGCCTGGGCCACTCGCATTTGTCCTTGGTCTACTTCAGGATTTTCTAAGCGGGGGGCCACTTGGCATGTGGGCTGCGGTGTTCCTCTTGGTGCTTATGGTAACTGCATCTCAGCGCCGATTCTTCCTCGGGAAGATGTTCGTAGTTGAGTGGCTCGGTTTTGCGTTGGTCACACCGGTCGTCTTTCTAGCAATTTGGTTTATCGGTTCGATCTATGTTGGCGCGATCGTCGATCCGGGCGCTTTGTTTGTTCAGGCGTTGCTGACCATCGCGTTTTATCCCGGACTGAGTTGGTCGATGAGCGCGGTGCGGCGTATGGTCGGCAGAATCTAATGAGACACGAAGTCAATACCCAGCGAACCTTTAGCCGCCGCGCGCTTCTTCTAGGTGGCGGCCAAGCCTTTCTTATGACTGTCTTGGCGGCGCGGATGTACTACCTTCAAGTTATCGATTCGGAGCAGTACAAGATGCTTTCCGACGAAAACCGGATACATTTGCGACTGCTGTCTCCGCCCCGCGGTCGAGTGCTTGACAGGCGCGGCATCGAGTTGGCGAACAATCAGCAGAATTACCGTGTTGTGCTGATCGCAGAGCAAACTGAAGACGTTGGCAAGACGTTGGACGCTTTGGCAAAGATTATTCAGATCGACTCCTACGAACGCGCGAAGGTCTTGCGCGAAGTGAAGCGACGGCGTTCGTTTGTACCGGTTACCGTGGCGGAGAACTTGAGCTGGGAAGATTTTGCTCGCGTCAACGTGTTTGCTCCGGATCTCGCTGGAATCCAGCCGAACATCGGCGAATCGCGTGCTTATCCGTTCGGCGCGACGTTGGCTCACGTTATTGGCTATGTCGGGGCTGTTAGCGCAAAAGACCTGACCGGCGATCCGTTGTTGGAGTTGCCCGGTTTCCGTGTCGGTAAGAGCGGCGTAGAGCGTTCGCGGGAAGATCTTCTGCGCGGAAAAGCTGGCGTCAGTCGTGTCGAGGTCAACGCTTACGGTCGAGTTATTCGCGAGTTGAA
>JAPKDI010000093.1 GCA_026421105.1 Alphaproteobacteria bacterium
ATTTTTGCGATATCGACGCCATGCGCTTCAAGAGCGGGCGAGATCAGGTTGAAGAAGAATCCGGTCTTCGACCCCGTCCACATCCGGTACTTGCCATTCGCGAGTTCGCGAAGATCTTTAATGCCATCGGTCTTGGCAACGGCGTAAAGACCCGAACCGTACAACGTCATGATATGGCAAACATCCGGCGTCTTGATCGGCACCGTCGAAGCACCATCAGCGATCCGCTTCACGTCGTAGGTGTAGCCAATCTTGTAGTGAACCTCACCGTTCTGGATATCAATCTGCGCTTTAACGGAATCACCAGACACCGACGCCGCTTTCACACCATCGACATTCTTATTAATGAGTTCCACTAATTTGGCCGCAAAAAGCGGATAGGTACCGGCGAGGCCACCGTTTACGCGGAGCAATTGTTGCGCTTGTGCACCGCCGGCAACGGACATCGCGAGGACGGTCGCGCCGACAACGCCAAGTAGTTTTCTTTTGTTCATGGAGTTCCTCCCTAATAAGGACGTGAAAAAAGCAGTCGGTTCGGAAAAAATAGGGCACATACGCGCACTTGCCTCGGAGGCGCCCCCGACTTTGTACAGTAGGCCGAGGTTAGCCATTCACGACAAGTGAGTAATAATCTCGTCAGGGAAGAATTTTTCTCGCGTTACCACTGCGCGTGTCCGTTCCATCGCGGATCGATCGTCCCCCACGCCTACTGCTCAGGCTCATCGCAGGAAAAGGCGGATCGCGACGAAGGGTGCTGAGAATAGAATGAGGTGGGTCACAAAGCCGGTGACAGCGACCTGGCCGTTCAATATGGCCCACAACGTCACTCCGACAACCGATCCAATCGTCCCGAAAACCCCTATTTTAGATACGGTCGGCGCAATTCTCTCCCAGATGGTCGCGACCGGGACGCCACGCAAAAACTGGCTAAACCCGCCCGTATCGAGCGGCGCAAAACGAAGCCGCCCTTGTCGCGGTTGAGGGTAGGTCGCAACAAGACCGTCTTCGTAGACTAAGAGCGACGGGGGTGCGCCACGGCGGCGGCGGCGTGACGGGTGATGCAACGACAGGGCTGTCGCGATGGTAGTGTGACGCCGCTGCGTGGCGTAGCCCGCGGCAAGCAAGGCCTCGAGCCTATCAAGTGCGATGGCGGAAGGTTGCATTTCGTCCGTCACGACTCACGCACCACAAAACCTTCGGGCGCGGCGATCAACGTCGCGGAAAAGGCCGCGTCATTGTTCATCGCGGCGATCACCAGAGGAGCAGCAGTATAATTGACATTGAAGTTCGCGAACCGCGAAGAGGCATCTTTAAGATCAGTTGTTCTCCAAGTCTCGCTGGGGCCCATGGAATAGTGCTTATGAAGCAATTCTCGCGTGGTCCACGCCCCGTTTTTCGACCCACTACCCGGCCCAGGTTCCAACACGAGGTTCGCTTGCGGTGTCGTGCTGCTGGAGCCTGACTCGCATAGATAGCAAAACGCATTATTAGGATCGGGCACGTCGCGCCCCCACAGGCGCACCCATTCCGTGCGGAAGCTGTTGAGTTCAGGATTGAACCACAGCAACTCCAACTGATCGACTTCGTCAATTTCTAGAAAATCAAAATGCGTAAATGGCAATGCGCTAAGGCTCCCGTGCACCTTCCAATTTGTGTAGCACTTGATTCCCGGAATGGCGTTGAAGAACGGGTTGTCAATCGAACGCAACCAATCATGGTAACCGTCCGCAACTGCGCCGTCGCGAATGCGGTAAGTAAGTAAGATCATCCAATTAGCTGGCGATGAGGACATCGGGACGTTGTCTCCGGACGAGTGGGCGAAGGAAAGGCCTAATTTAGCAGCCGCGGTAGCGCAAGGCTCACCGCCGGAAAAGCGATCAATAGACCGACACGCACAATGTCGGAAACAAGGAACGGCAGGACGCCAACGAAGGTTTCCCGCAACTTGACACCTTTGGCCGCAGAATTAATGACCAAAACGTTGAGCCCCACCGGCGGTGTGATCAAGCCGATCTCCACAACGATCACCGCAATGATGCCAAACCACATCTTGAGGTCAGCGGGCGATAAACCGAAATCCAAGCCCGCAATAATCGGCCAAAAAATAGGCACGGTGAGCACGATCATCGCGAGGCTATCCATCACCATGCCGAGCAATAGGTAGATGACCACTATCAGGATGAGGACAGCCATCGGCGACAGCCCACTATCAGTGATGAACGTGACCAAGTCGGCAGGCATGCGTGAGAGCGCAAGGAACACACTGAAAAAATCTGCGCCCAACAGAATGAGAAAGATCATAGCAGTGGAAATCGCAGCAGCGACAGCACACTCGACAAAACCTTGGAGCCGCAATCCGCCCTTCCATACCGCTATTAGAAGCGTGCCAAACGCGCCGACCGCGGCGCCCTCCGTTGGCGTAAAAATACCAAAATAGATACCGCCAATGACGACTAAAAAAATAGTTATTACCGGCCATGTTTCTACGAGCGCGCGGCGGCGCTGTGCCCGATCAGAGCGGTCGCCAACCGGCCCCGCCTCGGGACGAAAACGCACGTAGATCGAAATGGTGAGGATGTAGCCGAGCGCGGCCAAAATGCCTGGCACGAGCGCTGCCTGTAGCATCGTGACAATATTGGCTTCAACCGCGATCGCATAAATGACAAGAACGATAGACGGCGGTATCAAGATGCCGAGCGTTCCGCCTGCTGCCAAGGCTCCCGTGGCGAGCGCATCCGAGTATTGAAATCGGCGCAATTCGGGAAGCGCGACTGGTGCCATTGTTGCCGCCGTCGCAAGGGAGGAACCGCAAATTGCGCCAAAGCCTGCGCAGCCGCCCACAGCAGCCATCGCGACCCCGCCACGGCGATGGCCAAGGTACGTGTTGGCGGCCTGGAAGAGCGCGCGGCTGAGCCCGGCACGGGCCGCGAACTGGCTCATCAAAAGGAACATCGGAATAATACTGAGATCGTAGTTGGCGAAGCGCCAGTAGGCCGAGGTCTTGGCGTAGTTAAGGAGCGGAGCCCACCCAGCAAGGGATACATATCCGCCAACGCCAATCACGATCATCGCCACAGCGACAGGAACGCGGAGGGCCAACAGAATGAGCAGAGCTCCAATCCCCGTGAGGGCTATCTCAAAGCTGCTCAACGGAACGCCGTCTGCAGATCTTTGGTCGCCGTGTAGAGGCAGCACAATGCAAGCAACGCACCGGATGCGACCGCGAACGGAAAGGCATACCAGATAGGCATCCCCACGATGGTCGTGACATCGCCCAAGCGCAGCATATCGGCTCCACCCACGTACATGCGCCATGCCAGCCCGGCGCCGATGACGCCCAGCACCGCACCGCTTATCCCATCGAGAAAAACCTGTGCGCGCGGCGGCGCCCACGACAGAAACAAGTCAATGACCACATTACCCTTTTGGAGATGGCAGTACGGTAGGAACAGAAATACTGAGACTGCCGTGCCAATAGCCGCGAGCTCGAAATCGCCGTAGATAGGGCTGAGAAAGAGCCAACGGCCGAGAATGCTGATCACTGTCATCAGCGTTACCGCGACCATAACCGCGCTACCGATGAGGACGAAAACATATGCAAGGCCGAGCAATGTGCGGCCGATGGGGTCAGTCGGCTGGATCACTTCCTCATGTTCGAACACAGGCCGGCCGCCTCCGCTACTGGCTGTATTTTTTGAGTAGCGCCCGCGCCTCGGCAACCAGCGCCTTGCCGTCGTAACCCTTGGCATCCATTCGAGCGACCCAGCGGTCAATCACTGGTTGTTCGACCATGGCGCGGAGCTTGGCGACCTCCGCCGGGGGCAGCGAAACCGTCTCGCCTGACCTCGCGGCATTGTCGCGGCCCGGAATTTCAGCGGCGTCCCATCCCTCGCCGATCCATCCGGCAATTGCTTGGCCCGAGTTATCGTCGATCACTTTTTGAAGATCGGCAGGCAACTTCGCGTAGGTGGCCTTGTTCATCGCGACCACAAAGGTCGAGGTGTTGATCCGCGGATAAACCGGATCATCAAGTTCGGTGTGGTAATCGACGAGTTCATCCACTTTTAGCGGCAACGTCACTTCGTAAGGGATCATTACGGCGTCGACAATTTTTCTCGACAGCATTTCCGGAATCTGCGGTACCGGTGCGCCGATGGGGACCGCTCCCATGGCTTCAATAAGCCAGCCGCCGGTGCGGGTTGGAGTGCGGATCTTCAAGTTTTTTAGGTCGTCAACACTACGAATAGGGTCGTTGGAATGGAAAAGCTGCCCAGCGTGTACGTGCATGACGATGATTTTGTAATCAGCAAACTCTTCACCGTGGCGTGCCACATAGTCATTCAGTGCACGGTTGGTCGCGACCGTATTACTGTGCATGAACGGCAATTCGAACACCTCGGTTAGCGTGAAGCGGCCCGGTGTGTAGCCCGGCAGCGTCCAGACGATATCCACAACGCCGTCGCGGGCTTGATCGATCAACTGCGGGGGGCCGCCGCCGAGTTGCATCGACGGAAAAATGTCGATTTTTATGCGGCCCTTGGATTGTTCCTCGATGGCTTTCACCCACGGTGCCAACATGCCCACCTGGCCATGCGAGAGCGGAGATAAAAAGTGGTGCAGTTTGAGGCGAAACTCCTGAGCATTCGCGCTACTGGCAAGTCCGACCAAGAGCAGAACGGCGGCGGCACCACTCAGCGCGAATCGAAAGAACTTCATAGTGGTCACCCCTTCTAAGAACCGCGGCCCGTCGCGGGTGAGCGGAGTCCTATCGCTTCCAGGTCAAGCAGTCCATGAGACATATGGGGCAAGGGCTTTTAGCTAGTCCAGCGTCGAAAGTAGAGCTTATGAGGCGCCAATAAACGGCGCTGCATCAACGATAACGTCGGCGAGGTAACGCGCGAAGGAAGTGCGTACAAACAGACGAACTGTCTCGCAGTCCGCCCCCGATTGCAGAATAACTTGTGCCTTTGCCATCATGGTTTGTACGCACCGCCCTGGGGTGAGCGTTGCCATATCAAAACTCGTGAGTGATGCGAAGAGCGCTGGCGCGATGGGCCCACAGATGTCGAGAACTACCCGGTTTGAGGACACCTCGACGACGGAAGCGTGGTGCACGGACAGTTTGTCGGTGAGGCGCGCCGCAACTTCCGGTCCGGTGTCCATCGGCCCCACTAAGAGCCATTCATCCGGGCCCAGGCCCAAGCAATGCCAAGTGCCGTTGGCCGTTGCATCGTTGACCCTGGCGGCTAGTGCTAAGCCCCCGCAGGCCTCGACAACGGCCGCCGTCAGATCCGAAGACTGACCACGCAGGTTGATTTGGGCGGGTTGCGGCACGACGGCAATGCCAAGACCAAGAGTGGTGAGCGCACTAAATGCGGCTCCGTAGCCGTCAAGCGGGTAGCGAAAATGTGCTTGATCAGCCATTGCGCCGCAGCCCGTCTGGATCATAGAAAACCGTCGAGCATATTTCTGCGGCAATCGGTCGGCCGTCGGCCACTGCATAGACCATTTCACCGGTGCGCGCGAAGCCATCGCGCACTAGGGCGAGTGCGATCGAGTGCCCGAGCGCGGGACTGAAATAACTCGATGTGACGTGACCCTGCATCGGGACCGGTTCGGCCTGCGGCAATCGTATCTTGCCGACCGACGCTGCGTCGACGATTTGCGCGCCCTCGGGAATAACCGCCACCGGATTGGTGGTCCGCAAACCAACGAATTGTTTGCGATCCCGCCGCGCGGTATCAGCACGATATAATGATCGCTTGCCAAGGAAGTCTTTCTTTTTCGACACGGCCCACACCATCCCAAGATCAAGGGGCGTGACGGTGCCGTCAGTGTCTTGTCCGATTATCGGGTAGCCCTTCTCGGCGCGCAGAACGTGCATGGTTTCTGTGCCGTAGGGAGTAATGCCAAACGTAGCACC
>JAPKDI010000094.1 GCA_026421105.1 Alphaproteobacteria bacterium
CGGCGGTCGCGGGCGGGCTCTTCAAACTCATGGCCTACAAGGACGAATATGAGGTCGCACGATTGTTCACGACTACCGACTTTCGGGGTGCCGTGCACCGGCAGTTCACCGGTCCCTATCGGATAAAATACCATCTCGCACCGCCGCTATTGTCACGGCCGGACAAGGCAACAGGCCGGCCTAGGAAATCGACATTCGGGCCATGGGTGTTCAACGTTTTTCGGGTCTTGGCTCTCCTAAAAGGTCTACGGGGAACGCCGTTCGATCTGTTTGGCTATCAAAAGGACCGGCGAATTGAGAGGCAATTGATCCACGACTATGAAGACCTCATCAAAGTGGTCGCTGCCAAGCTTTCTCCCACCACGCACACAGCTGCCGTCGCGCTCGCGCAACTACCTCATGACGTTCGCGGGTTCGGCCCCGTCAAGCATGATAGCGTTGAAGCCTTTTATCGACGGCGCGACGAACTGTTAGCTCAACTCAATAGCCCTCACGATAAGCTCGACGCTGCCGAATAGCTGATCTCCTACTCATGAGGAATTGATGACCAATAAAAGCTGCATTGTGCTGGGCCTCGGCCCGAGTACAGGGGCGTCTGTTGCGCGTCGCTTCGCGAAGGCCGGCTATTCAATCGCCGTGGCGGCGCGGCGCGCCGAGCACCTCGACCCCTTAGTAAGCCAAATTGAAAAAGCGGGTGGCAAAGCCATAGCGGTGCCAACCGACGCGACCGACGAGGCGGCGGTAAAGGAACTGGTGCAAAAGGCTGAAACCGATCTCGGCCCTCTGGGGGTTGCCGTCTACAACGCAAGTGGGCGCGTCAAGGGCAGCATTCTTGATCTCGACGCCACAGAGGTGATGAACGCATGGAAGATTTCGTGTCTCGGTGGATTTCTATTGGGACGAGAGGCGGCAAGACGGATGGTGCCGCAAAAAGAAGGCACTATCCTCTTCACTGGCGCGACATCGGGAATGCGCGGCAGTTCTGAATTTGCAGGTTTTGCAATCGGCAAATTTGGGCTTAGAGCCCTAGCGCAAAGCATGGCCCGCGAACTCGGTCCAAAAGGCATCCACGTGGCCTACGCCAACATCGACGGACAAATTCACACGCCGCGCCAAGCCCATCTGGCGGCTGACCGAGCGCCTGACGCGATGCTCGACCCTGAGGCGATCGCTGAAAGCTATTTTCAGCTTCACAGCCAGCATCGCAGCGCATGGACCCAAGAACTCGATCTTCGCCCCTGGGTCGAAAAGTTCTGATTTTCTGGATTACCCAGGCGTCGCCGTCTTGCACCGCCGTCCCTAAGCCATTCCGAGTGCCGACTTGTAGGTATCGAGGAGCGCCTCTTGTTCTAGAAGCTCGTTTGAATCGAGCTTCCGAAGCCGGACAATCTCTCGCACGGTCTTGGGTTCAAACCCCGTCCCCTTGAGCTCGGCATAGACCTCCCGAATGTCGGAGGAAAGAGCCGCCTTCTCTTCTTCTAGCCGTTCAATTCGCTCGATAAATGATCGAAGTTGGTCGGCCGCAATCGTTGAATCTGACATTCTTTTCTTTCTTTTTTGCTCATTCTAAACGGGCACGGCTAAGCGCCTGATGCGTTCTCTGCCGCCTTGTGGGACTCAAATTTTGCGAGCTGATCTGGCGTCGCTTCGGTTTGGTGTTGGGCCTTCCACTCAGCGTAGGGCATTCCATAAACGATCTCGCGCGCGCCGTCATAGTCGATCGGTGCACCCTGCTCATCTGCTGCCGTGACGTACCACTTTGCGAGACAGTTTCTGCAGAAATCGGCAAGCCCCATGAGCTCGATATTCTGCACCTCTGGATGGTCGCGCAGGTGCTGCAGCAGCCGGCGGAAAGCAGCAGCCTCAATCTCAGTTGAGTTGTTTCCTATCTCGGTCATCTGATTTATTTCTCCTAGTTCAGGTCTCGATATTGGGGTGATTCTCAGCCCGCGGGATCAGCATATCGACCACGGATAGTCAGCGGCGGATCTTTGATCACCGGAAGAACTGCTGTTCAAAAAGGTCGTCGTCCAAAAGTATCCCGCGCAAGGCGTCCGCTAAAATATCAGCCCAGCGAACAATGCCTTGGGTCGTCAAAAGAAGGTCTTGGCGAATTTCCACCATGACATGGGGCCGGCCCGCCGATGTGCCATAGGCCTCCAACCCGTACCCTGGCGGGTGGGTCGCTGAGTAAGGCTGATTGTCGCCCACGCAGATCCCATCAACCCGCCGCAGCGCCGCGAGAACTGGCTTGGCCATGCGATCGTCGCGCCCATAGAGCACGCCTATATCCCATGGACGTCGCGCCCCGGCCATCGACGGCGTAAACGAATGAACCGCGACATACGCCATCGTCCCCTTACGATACTCCGAGAGATGCAAAGCTTTCTCTACTTCATGATGGTACGGCCAGAACGATAGATCCCGGCGCAGGCCCGCCTCCTCGCGTGTCACAGTTTGGTTTCCTGGAACTTCGACTCCGTCGCTAACGCGCAAGATGGAACCGGCGCTGCCAAGCATACGGTTGGGATCGATAAACAGGCGTGAATGCGTGGCCATAATTGCAGGTGCATCGAGTTGCGCGGCGAGTTGCTTCGTAAGGGCGGCAGCCCCGATATCCCACGCGATGTGTTCGCTCAACCGATCATCAGACAGACCAAGACTGTCGAAAGCTGACGGGACGTGGTTGCCGGCGTGATCGCACGTCAAAACGGCTCGCGCCAGGCCGTCGGCGTTAACAATCGTGAACGCCTCCTTCGCCCTGCTTGCAGAATCGTCACCCATCACGCAGTTATACCGGGGCAATACTTGTTGATCGACCCATCTAACCGTCAGGCCGAAGAAGTTGAACGTATGGCTCATCGTGGATGAAGGGTTACGAACCCAGCAGGCCCTCGGCGGCATCGCCGTCCTAATCGGAATCATGCTGGCGCGGCAGCGCACTGTTGTGCGAGACATCAACCATGAATGATCGCCGCACAAGCATCCGGTTGCCCTGGCTGATCTGGGGCCTTGCTGCCGCGTTCTATGGTTATGGCTACTTCCAGCGCGTTGCCCCAAGCGTGATGACGGCGGAACTCATGCGTGAGTTCGACGCAGGCGCTGCAGGTTTAGGCAACTTGTCGGCCTACTACTTCTATCCATACGCGCTCATTCAAATCCCGATCGGGATGATGATCGACCGGCTCGGCGTCAGGCGGGTATTGCTGACGTCGGGCGTACTATGTGCCGCCGGGAGCTTGCTGTTTGCGCTCGCCCCGACCCTTGGTTGGGCCGCAACCGGCCGCCTACTGGTCGGCACCGGCGCGGGGGTCGCTTGGGTCGGTACGCTTGCACTTGCGGTCATGTGGTTGCCAGCAAACCGTTTTGCCGCCGTTACGGGGCTTTCGCTCCTGGTCGGGCTTGCGGGTGCCGTTCTCGGGCAGGCACCACTTGCTGCGTTTATCGACGCGATAGGCTGGCGCAGCGCGATGCTTTGGTCGGGCATATTGATGACTGCTATTGCCGTTTTGATGGTGCCTTTCATCCGGGACAAGCCGATGCACGCAGAGGCCCGCCAAGTGGGCTCTGTGCTGGGAGGTCTCGCTTCGGTTTTGCGGAACCCCCAGACGTGGAAAATCGCGATCTTTACAGGGTCGCTGGTCACGCCGATGGCCGCGTTTGCCGGTCTTTTTGGGATTCCATTTGTTCAAGAAATCTACGGCACGAGCAAGACAACCGCTGGGGCAACGGTATCCCTCATTCTGATCGGCTGGGGCATCGGCGGCCCGATCGCCGGCTGGCTTTCCGACCGTCTCCAGCGGCGCAAGCCCGTAATGGCGACAGGCGCAGGCATCCTCGTCATTGCTTGGTTCGTCATCCTGACGGTGCCAATGCCGCTCCTCGGTTTTCAAATACTGATGTTCGTTCAAGGGCTGGCAAGCGGCGCAGTCATAATCAATTTCGCCGTCACCAAGGAGAGTAATCTGCCCACGGCCACTGGCGTGGCGATGGGCATGATCAATATGGCGGGGATGGCGACCTCTGCAGCGTCCCTACCGCTCGTCGGCTGGCTAATCGACCTTGGATGGGATGGGACCGTGGTTGACGGTGCCCGACTCTACGGCGACCTCGCCTATCGTCAGGCGTTCGCCATATTCCCGGTTCTCATGGGACTGGGATTCATCGCAGCGCTCACGCTGAGGGAGACCAATTGCCGCCCGTTGGAACCGGTCGCTACTCGGCCAGCATCTCCCGAGCAATGATCAACCGTCTGATCTCTTTGGTGCCGCCACCGATCTCTTGAATCTTTGCCGATCGGTAAAGCTGGTTCACTTCGGTCTCACGCATGAATCCGTTGCCGCCATGAATCTGCACTGCCTCATCACAGATCCGCATACAAGCTTCGCCGGCATACATGAATGCGGCCGCGGAGAGTTTGTGAATTTCGCCACGACCACCTTCTCCAGCGCCAACGGCGTTGGCCTTGGCCAGCGCGCGATAGACCAGACCACGCATGGTCTCGATCGCGACATACATCTCGGCAAGTTTGGACTGGATCATCTGAAAATCACCAATCCGTTGACCGAACTGCTGGCGGCTTTTCGCATACTCGACCGAGAGCTCGACCGCACGCTCTGACATACCTAAGACCATCATCGAGCAAAACGCGCGCTCGATGTCTAGTCCCGACATCATGACGGCAACGCCCTTGTTCTCCTCGCCGACAAGGTTTTCAACCGGCACTCGGCAATCATCGAAGTAGAGCGCACCGGTTGGACTCGCGCGGATACCCATTTTGTCGAACGGTGGGCTCGAGGAGAATCCGCCGAACGAGCGCTCAACGATAAATGCCGAGATCCCTTTCTTACCAAGGGCCGGTGCCGTTTTGGCATAGACAAGAACAACATCCGCAATCGGACCGTTCGTGATGTATGTTTTACTGCCGTTGAGCAGGTAGGAATCGCCGTCGCGAACAGCCGTCGTTGCCATCCCACCGAGCGCATCGGAACCTGCGTTCGGTTCCGTCATCCCGATGGCACCGACGTGCGATCCATCTGTTAGATTGGGAAGGTACTTGCGGCGCTGAAACTCATTGCCGTTTTGGTAGAGGTTGTTGACGCACAAATTGTCGTGGCTTTGCCAGGAGGTCGAGACCGACGGATCCACGCGCCCGATCGCTTGGCCAACAAGACCGGCGGAGAAGAGATCCATACCGGCCCCGCCATATTGCTGCGGCACGCTCGCGCCCAATACGCCCATCTTGGCAAGACGGCTGAAGCCGTCAGCGGGCCAGCACCCGTCCAGGTCCCGCTGCATTGCATCATGGGCAAATCGGGAGCGTGCGTTCCTGGTGATTTCGTCGAGAAGACGGTTGTGTTCGTCGCCTAACTCGAAGTTTGGCGCTGCAATAGCGCCCCGGGGTTCTGGTAAATCTTCGGGCGCGATCGACATGCCTAGATATCCTGTTCCAGTTTCTTGCGAAGGTCCTCGACGTTCTTTTTTGCGCCAGGGAGGAACGGGTTTACGCGAAGAGCCGCCTCATACGCCTTTACTGCGCTGTCCCAGCGCTCAAGCGCCGAATTGATCAAACCCAACCCCGATAAAGCACCAAAGTGTCGCGGCTCGCGTGCAAGGGTTTCTTGAATGTCGAGAACGGAGGCATCGAAATTACCCATCAGGTAATACAGTGTCGCACGTCTGTTCCAGCCTTCTGCGAATGCCGGGTCACGTTCAATAACTCGCGTGAAGCGCGCCAAGGCATCTCCGTAACGACCCGCGCCCATGGCGTCGTTCCCTGCTTCAATCAGTCGGTCGATGTCAGGGCTCCCAGACTCGAACCAGAGAGTCCAGATCAATCCTTCGATCAACCTCGCCTCCTGGACGTCACTTGT
>JAPKDI010000095.1 GCA_026421105.1 Alphaproteobacteria bacterium
GTGCGTGAGCCTGAAGAGAGCGATGATGGCGGCAATCGTGAACCGGATACGTTGGTCGATAGCAGAGACCGGACCAATGAAATTCGGGCGCAGGAGGCCGCTGACAACGCCGACATTCGCGCCGCGCAAGATGTTCGTCGCCGCGAGCAAGAGGACAGCGAACCCCAGCCGGGTGATCAGGTCGACCTTCGCGCGTAGTTAACGGGACTATCGACCGAAAGTATGGGCGCCGCAGGCGCCCTTTTTGATTCCGGGGCTCGACTATTGGTCGGCGTCGGACGCCGGTTCGATTTTATAACGCTGAAGCATCGGCAACTGGGACAAACTGAATAGGATCGTTAGCGGCATGATGCCGAATACCTTGAAGTTGACCCAAACATCGGTCGATGAGTTGCGCCACACAATTTCGTTGAGCACGGCCAAGAACAAAAAGAACCACGCCCAGCGCCACGTCAGTTTACGCCAACCCTCATCGTCAAGTTCGAACACCGTCCCGAGAACGACCTTAAGGAACGGCTTGCCAATCGCGAGACCTATGAAGAGAGCTGCTGCAATCAGGACGTTGGCGATGGTTGGTTTGAGCTTGATGAAGGTTTCATCGTTCAGAATCAGCGTGAGGCTACCGAACGCGAGGACCATCAACGCGGTGACCACCGGCAAAAGCGGAAGCCGCCTTTCGATCGAATAAGTAACGACAAGGGACACCAGGATAGCCACCATGAACGCACCGGTTGCCACGAAGATATCGGCCCGGGCATTGGCTATGAAGAAGACGGCGAGCGGCCCAAGGTCGAGCGCAAATTTCAGAATAGGACTGATCCTGGGTCTCCTACACTTTTTGTTGGTCACCGGTAACTCCTGATTTGTACGCGTTCCGTGCGCCGCAATACCGCTGGCTCAAATAGCAACGTGATGCGATCCAGGCCAATCACGTCTCTGCCACCTCAAGGCCGACGATCGCGCGGGCGAAAGCGCCAGCATCGAAAGGCTGTAGGTCGTCAATCCCTTCACCAACACCGATCGCGTGCACGGGCAAACCAAAACGAGACGCGACTGCCACCAAGATGCCGCCACGCGCGGTGCCATCCAGCTTGGTCATCACGAGACCTGTCAGGTTGCAGGCCTGTTGAAATAGATCGACCTGCGACAGAACGTTTTGACCGGTGGTCGCATCCAAAACGAGGATCACGCTGTGCGGCGCGGTCTCATCCTTTTTTTTGATAACCCGTACAATCTTTTCAAGCTCGGACATGAGACCGGCTTTGTTCTGGAGGCGACCCGCGGTGTCGACCAGTAACACGTCCTTACGTTGGGCCTTTGACGATTCGAGGGCATCGAACGCGAGTCCGGCAGGGTCGGCGCCAACCTCCTTGGCAAAGACGGTCGCGTTGGCGCGCTCGCCCCAGATCTTGAGCTGATCGATCGCGGCGGCCCGAAACGTATCACCCGCGGCAATGGCCACCTTGAGGCCGCGCGCCGCAAAGAGGTGGGCGAGTTTGCCGATGGTTGTGGTTTTGCCAGTGCCGTTAACCCCAACGACGAGGACAACAAACGGGGCGCGCCCGGCATCGATATCAAGCGGCACCGCCACAGGCGCCAGGATTATTTCGATTTCTTCGGCGAGAAGCGCGTTGATGTTTGCGGTGTTGTCAGGCTGCTTTGCCGCGATCGCTTCGACGATACCGCGCGCGCCCTCGACGCCCATATCCGCGGTGATCAAAAGATCCTCGAGATCGTTCAGGGTTTCGCGATCGAGCGAACGGCCGCTAAAAATTCCAGCAATGCCCTGACTGAGGCCACCCGCCGAACGCGACAGCCCGCTGCGCAGGCGACCGAGCCAACCTTTTTTGGCACCGTCAACCATTGATCGTGCCGACCAACGAATCGTCCGTATGCCCGGTGATGGAGACCTGAATCCACGTGCCCGGCGCGGTGTCCCCCGCGACCGTCAGGGGGAGATAGTGCGCGGTTCGCGCGAAGCCCGATTCCTCGACAACCGCATCAACCTGGCAACCGACGAAGCGCGCGAAGGTCGCATTGCGCTGGTGCAAGCCGGCAGCACGCAAGGCTGCAGCGCGTTCTCGGCGCACTGCTTTAGGCCAAGACGGCATCTTGGCCGCCGCGGTGCCTTCGCGCGCGGAGTAAGGAAAAACGTGGAGCAGCGCGAGGTCCGCCTCTTGTACAAGCGCCAGCGTGTTAGCGCTTTGCTCTTCGGTTTCTGTCGGGAAGCCCGCGATAAAGTCGGCACCAATCACCGTGTCTGGACGAACGGCGCGGAGCGCCTCAGCGACCCGCAAAACATCTGCGCGACGATGACGACGCGCCATACGGCGCAGCACCATGTCGTCACCCGATTGCACACTCAGATGCCAGTGGGGTTGCAAGCGGTCGTCGTTCGCGTAGAGATCGATCAGATGCGTGCTGACTTCAACGGGATCAATCGAGGTGATGCGCACCCGCATGTCGGCGGGCAGCGCCTGCAACACCGTGTTGACCATGTCGGCCATTGTGACTGGGGTGGCAAAGTCTTTGCCGTAGTCACCGATATCGACGCCGGTCAGGACGATCTCGCGGTACCCGTTTTCATAGAGGCGGTGCGATTGGGCAATCACATCAGCCGCCGGGACGCTGCGCGACGGACCGCGGCCAAAGGGAATGATGCAAAACGTGCAACGATGATCGCAGCCATTCTGTATTTGCAGGAACGCGCGCGACCGGCCCTCAAAACCTTCGATGAGATGTCCGGCGGTTTCACTGACGGTCATGATGTCGCCAACGAGCGGTGCTTCGCTAAGTTGCGCAAATGTCTCGGGCAACATCTTCTCTTGATTGCCGACTACCGCGTCGACTTCGTCCATCTCGGCATAGCGCGCAGGCGTGATTTGCACTGCACAACCCGTCACGATGAGCTTGGCGTTGGGCCGTTCGCGCCGCAATCGTCGGATCGTCTGGCGGGCTTTCCGCTCGGCCTCTGCGGTGACAGCGCACGTGTTGACTACCACGGCATCGGTAAGACCAGCTTGGGTCGCATTGCGCCGTATGACTTCAGATTCGTAGGCGTTGAGCCGACAACCAAAGGTGATGACGTCGATCATGACGCCGTTGCCATGAGGTGATCTAGATCGACGGTGCCCGAAAAGCTTGTGGCTACCGGTCCGGTCATCAAGACGTGGTTGTCTTCGCGCCAAGTGATCTGCAACGCGCCCCCTGGCAAGTAAACATGCGCCGATCGCCCGCACAGATCGCGCCGCGCGGCTGCCACCAACGCCGCGCACGCCGCAGTGCCGCAGGCCAGCGTCAGGCCAACGCCGCGTTCCCACACAACGAGATTGATGGTGTCGCCTTCAACGTGGGCAAGGCTGATGTTGGCGCGCTCAGGGAACAGCGCGTGATGCTCGATCTCACGACCAAATGAGCCGAGATCGTAGCGCGCGATGTCATCAACGAAGAACACCGCGTGCGGATTGCCCATGTTGACCCCAACGGGATCGCTCAATTGACCGGCCGCGGTCTCGTGCGTGAGGTCCAAATGGAGTGTGTCCGCGGCACGGGCCACAGGGATCTCCAGCCAAGCGGTGCGCGCCGGGCCCATATCGACCGTTGTTAAGCCGTTGGTGGCCGCCGAGGCCGAGACCAAGCCTGAGTCTGTATCGAGCGTGATCGTGTCTTGCTGCAACTCCTTGAGAAGCAATGCCGCGACGCAGCGGGTGCCATTGCCGCAGGCGCCCACTGTGACGCCGTCCGAGTTGGCCATATGGAGCCCGGCGTCGGCCTTGTCGGAGCCTTTGATGACCATGACCTGGTCAAAACCGATACCGCGATGCCGGTCAGACAGCGCACGCACCTGATCGGCCGTCAGATCGACCGGGTGGGCGCGGGCGTCTATCACGACGAAGTCATTGCCGAGACCATGCATCTTAGTGAAAGGGAAGGCAGCCATGCCGCCTTATATGGCCCAAGCCGCTGCAAATCCAAGGATTTCCGCCGCGGCATTTGCTTGACCCATTTTGGCCCCGAGCGTATTGTCCGGTCCAATCATTACGGTTTTCCACCGTAGACCCGGCCCAATGCCGGTCCGCCAGTCCGCGAAGGTTCGCGCACTGGCGTTTTTCGCGTTGGACCAAAGACGATGAGACGCGATGTTTGATACCCTGCAAGAGCGCCTGGGGTCGGTATTCAGCAAGCTGACCGACCGGGGCGCGCTCAAAGAAAGCGACGTGGCGGAAGCGCTCCGCGAAGTGCGCGTGGCGTTGCTCGAAGCCGACGTCGCGCTGCCGGTCGTCAAAGATTTCATCGCTCAGGTCCAAGAAAAGGCCGTGGGCGAGGACGTGCTGCGCAGTATCACGCCTGGCCAGATGGTCATCAAGATTGTCCATGACCACTTGGCCGAGATGCTGGGCTCGGAATCAGTCGAGCTCAATTTGCGCGCGACCCCGCCAGTACCGATCCTGATCGTGGGCCTGCAGGGCTCGGGTAAGACGACGACAGCCGCCAAGATCGCGCTGCGTCTACAAGAAAAAGACAAAAAGAAGGTCTATCTCGCCTCGTTAGACGTTTACCGACCCGCCGCCCAAGAACAGTTGAAGGTGTTGGGCGAGCAATCGGGCGTGCCGACGTTGCCGATCGTCGACGGTCAGATGCCGGTCGATATTGCACGTCGCGCCATTCAGGCGGCGAAGCTCGGTGGCTTTGACGTTGTAATCCTCGATACCGCCGGACGGCTTCACGTTGATGGCGCGTTGATGAGCGAGGTAGCTGCTGTCCGCGACGCAGTGATGCCGGCCGAAACTTTGCTGGTGGCGGACGCATTGACCGGCCAGGACGCCGTCAATGTCGCGACGGAGTTCCAGAAACATTTAGGCCTGACCGGGATCGCGCTCACCAGGGTTGACGGCGATGGCCGTGGCGGTGCCGCGCTCAGTATGCGAGCGGTGACGGGCTGTCCGATTAAACTGTTGGGCACCGGCGAAAAGCTCGACGAATTGGAAGACTTTCATCCGAGCCGGATTGCTTCGCGCATCCTGGGCATGGGTGATGTCGTCAGCTTGGTCGAAAAGGCCCAAGAGACGATGGACGCGGACGATGCCGCGCGCCTGGAGAAGAAATTCCTCAAAGGTCAGTTTGATCTTGAGGATATGGCAGCGCAGTTTCGCCAGATGCGGCGGATGGGCGGCATGAACGGCCTGATGGCCATGCTGCCCGGCGTTGGTAAGGCCAAAAAGCAAATGGCCGAATCTCAACTCGACGACAAGGTGCTGCGCCGGCAGGAGGCGATCATCGGATCGATGACGTCCAAAGAACGGCGCGACATTCGCGTTCTCAATGGCTCGCGCCGTCGCCGTATTGCCGGTGGCGCCGGGGTTGAAATCCAAGACGTCAATCGACTGCTCAAACAGTACAAGCAGATTTCCAGCATGATGAAGAAGGTCGGGAAGATGGGGAAAAAGGGCAAAGGACTATCGCCCGAAGCCCTCCGTAATTTGATCCCGCCCCAGCAATTTCCGCAGTAGCACTCAAGATTAGCAACAAGAGGTAGCCAACCAGTGTCCACTAAGATTCGTCTATCCAGAGCCGGTGCAAAAAAGCGTCCCTATTATCGGGTCGTTGTCGCCGACGTCCGCAGCCCACGCGACGGCAAATTCCTCGAGCGTGTTGGGTCTTACAACCCGCTCCTACCGAAAACTGATCCTAATCGGGTCAAGATCAATGCCGATCGCGTCAGGTATTGGCTCGACCACGGCGCCCTGCCGACCGAACGGGTGGCGCGCTTTCTCGGCGAGGCCGAGATCATCCCGATGCCAGCACAGCGCAATAGCCCGCAAAAGAGCAAGCCCAAGGCCAA